>JAGCLY010000073.1 GCA_017646745.1 Clostridia bacterium | reverse complement strand
CGTTGGAATAGGTCCACTTGTCAACGCTGACTTTTGCACGAAGGGTGAAGTTATATTCCTTGGGAATTGCGGTGTAGTAAAGCGCAAGTCCGTCAACAGAGTCGGGCTGAATCTTACCCTTGCCACCCTCGGAATAAACGGTAACATAGCCGTCCTTATTAACGTTTCCAATGTAGCCGTTGTTGTCCTCGTTGGTAGAGGGACCGTAGATGGTAAAGCTCCAGGTGATCTGAGAATCCTTGGTTGCAATAGCCTTAAGGGTGTTGGACTGCATCTGCTCGCTACCACGAACTGCGCTAACTGCAAAGCTGTATTCCTGGTCTATGGTAAGACCGGTAGCCATATAGATGTTCTGGTCGCCCGAAACGCTGCCTACCTTAGAGCCGTTAACGTAAATATCATAGCTTGCAGCCTCGTGAACCTTGCTCCAGATAAGCTCCACCTTTCCGTCGCCCTTGCTGGTTGCGCTGGAGAGATAGGGGGAGGAGAGGGGATAAACAAAGTCTGCATCCACGGTTTCAGCGCCTGCCTTGTTCTCCTGACCTGCGCGCAGAAGCTCTGCCTTGAAGGTATAGTTACCGGAGTCGGCGGGGTAGAAACTAATGGTGTGAGAGCTTTTTTCAATAACAGATCCCTTGGTAGAGATAAGAGTGCCGTCTGCGCCGTACATGTGAACGAGAAGCTCATCTGCGCCGTCGTGGCCGATAAGAGCGTCAACGCCTACGGTAATGCTGCCTTCGCCGCTATCGGTAGCAGATGTGATCTGGGGAGCAGCTACGCTTGCCCAATCTGCTCTGGGAGCGCTCTCGCCGCCGTCAGCAGTATCTGTAACTGTGATCTGGTAGAAATAGTTGCTGCCGCCGGTGTTACCTATGTAGTATATACCTGCGGAGGGAATCTTAAGCTCCTTAATGAAGAGGTTGTTCTTAAGGCCGTCAGCATCATCCTCGGGAACCTTTTCGGTGCTAAGGTCGGTCTTGCTAACAATGCTGCCGTCCTGGCCAAAGATAGCTACATCTCTGCCATTATCGCCGCATACAAGCCATACCTTAACTGTAGCCGAGCCCGCAGTCTTGATCATAACTGCGTTGAGAACTTCGTCGCCAACGGTGGTCTTGTCACCCCAGGCAATTCTCTGGCTAACGGATACACCGTCGGAGAAGGTCTTTTCGTTGCTGGCTACCGCTGCCTTTGCGCTGTAAATAACGGTAAAGTATTTATCGGTACCTGCCTTTACATAATCTCCGTTATCCGCTCCGCCTGCTGCAAACGCCTTAAGATCGGATGCCTTAAGGGTGTACTTGTAGCCGTTTGCCTCAGCGTTGCCGGATACGGTGAATACAAGCATCATCGATAACAACATTGTAAGTGTTATAACGATGGCGAGTATTCTTTCCATCTTTGCTGTTTTCATGGTTTTCCTCCTGAATATATCAAATTTTTAATATACTTATACGTATATATTGTATCATATTTCGGTATAAAAAACAATGATATTTTTTATCAAATATTTAAAAATAAAGAAATATTTAAAATCCCTTTGTGCATTTCACACAAAAACGGGATAACAAAAGCAACAACTTGCCACCTGGGTAAAAATAAAAAACGCAGAGAAACGGTGTGATCCGCCACTCTGCGTTTTTTGAGTATAATTTTTTTGATATTTTAAATATTATTTCATGCTTGCAACCTTAATACGGCTTGCGGCTCTTGCCAGCTTTGCCTTGGCTACTCGCACATTACGCTCGTCAGATGCTGCCTTGATTGACGCCTCGGCCTTTTCCTTAGCCTCCTCGGCTCTCTTCAGGTCGATCTGGTCGGCGAACTCAAAGGTTATAGCGCACATGCTTACCTTGCCGCTGCAGACAGAGAGAAATCCGCCGTGTACCGATGCGAATCTTGCCTTGCCGTCGATGAGAAGTCTTGCTCTGCCGGTGCTTACCGATGCTAACAGGTCTGCGTGGCCGGCAAGTATCTCTACGTCGCCGTCGTCGGTGCGTACAAGCAGGCTCTCAACCTCGCCGTCATATGCAAGTCCGTCGGGGGTAACTATTCTTATATGAAAGGCCTTCATATCCTTAAGCTCCCTTGATGGCCTTCGCCTTCTCAACCGCCTCGTCAATAGTACCTACGAAGAGGAATGCAGACTCGGGCAGGTCATCGTGCTTGCCGTCCAGAATCTCACGGAAGCCCCTGATGGTTTCCTTAAGAGGAACATAGCGTCCCTCCATACCTGTGAACTGCTCTGCAACGCTGAAGGGCTGGGAGAGGAAGCGCTGTATCTTTCTTGCACGTGCAACGATAAGCTTATCCTCCTCAGAAAGCTCGTCCATACCCATGATGGCGATAATGTCCTGCAGCTCCTTGTATCTCTGGAGAATTCTCTGCACGTCACGGGCAACCTCATAGTGCTCGATGCCGACTACGTCGGGCGCAAGAATTCTGGAGGTGGAGTCCAGAGGATCAACCGCAGGGTAGATACCCAGCGATGCGATAGAACGTGAAAGAACGGTAGTCGCATCAAGGTGGGCAAAGGTGGTTGCGGGAGCGGGGTCGGTAAGGTCGTCCGCAGGAACGTATACCGCCTGTACCGAGGTGATAGAGCCACGCTTGGTGGAGGTAATTCTCTCCTGCAGCGCACCCATCTCGGTGGCCAGTGTGGGCTGATAGCCTACGGCAGAGGGCATACGGCCGAGAAGAGCCGAAACCTCAGAGCCCGCCTGGGTAAATCTGTAAATATTGTCGATGAAGAGAAGCACGTCCTGGCCCTCCTTATCACGGAAGTACTCTGCCATGGTAAGACCAGACAGACCTACTCTCATTCTTGCTCCGGGGGGCTCGTTCATCTGTCCGTAAACGAGCGCTGTCTTTGAGAGTACTCCCGATTCCTTCATTTCGTTATAAAGGTCGTTACCCTCACGGGTACGCTCGCCTACACCGGTGAATACGGAGATACCGCCGTGCTGCTTTG
>JAGCLY010000072.1 GCA_017646745.1 Clostridia bacterium | reverse complement strand
TCGGCTTCGGCGGTCTTGACCACGTTCTTGCTTCCGGCGAGGATGTAAACATCATGGTATTCGATACCGAGGTTTACTCTAACACCGGTGGTCAGGCTTCTAAGGCTTCTCAGATCGGTCAGGTTGCTCAGTTCGCAGCAGCAGGTAAGGCTATCGGCAAGAAGAACCTTGCTGAGATCGCAATGTCCTACGGCTACGTTTACGTTGCACAGATCGCTATGGGCGCTGATATGAACCAGACCCTTAAGGCTCTTGCTGAGGCTGAGGCATATCCCGGACCCTCTCTCGTTATCGGCTACGCTCCCTGTGAGATGCACTCCATCAAGGGCGGCATGCAGAACTGCCAGGCTGAGATGAAGAAGGCTGTTGAGGCTGGTTACTGGCATATGTTCAGATTCAATCCCGCTGCAGAGAAGAAGTTCACCCTTGACTCTAAGGAGCCTACCGGTGACTACCAGGCATTCATCAACAGCGAGGCAAGATACACCAGACTTGCTCAGGCATTCCCTGAGAGAGCTAAGGAGCTGTTCGAGAAGGCTGAGGCTACCGCAAAGGCTAAGTACGAGCGTCTCGTTAAGTTCGTAGACTTCTATAGCTAATAATTTTTGTGATATTTCCCGTTTTCCTACAAGCTCGCAATAGGTCACTATTGCTTCGGTCGTAAAAACAGAAAATCTCCCTAAAAATTCTCGCGCTAAACACTGCGCGGCGCTAATAATAAAGACTCTCCCCGGCGAAAGTTGGGGAGAGTTTTTGTTATATCTTAAACAAGGTAAAATAAAATACAAAAAAGATTGATAAAATATTGACAATCATCGTTTTATAATATATAATATATATTCGGTAATGAAAATATTATTAATTAAATAAAGAAAAGAGGATAAATCCAATGAACAGATTTGTACTTAACGAAACATCCTATCATGGCGCTGGCGCTATTAACGCTATCGCTACCGAGATTCAGGCGAGAGGCTTTAAGAAGGCGCTCGTTGCTTCCGACCCCGACCTTATTAAGTTTGGTGTTACAGGTAAGGTTACTGCGGTTCTTGACAATGCAGGCATCGCTTACGACATCTTCTCCGACATTAAGCCTAACCCCACCATCGAGAACGTTCAGGCAGGTGTTGCTGCATTCAAGGCATCGGGTGCTGACTGTATCGTAGCAATCGGCGGCGGTTCGTCTATGGACACCGCAAAGGCTGTTGGTATCATCATCACCAATCCCGAGTTTGCTGACGTTCGTTCTCTCGAGGGCGTTGCTCCCACCAAGAATCCCTGCGTACCGATCATCGCAGTTCCCACTACCGCAGGTACCGCAGCTGAGGTTACCATCAACTATGTTATCACCGACGTTGAGAAGAATAGAAAGATGGTTTGCGTAGACGTTCACGATATTCCCGTTGTTGCTGTTGTTGACCCCGATATGATGGCTACTATGCCTAAGGGCCTCACCGCTGCAACCGGTATGGATGCTCTTACCCACGCTATCGAGGGTTACATCACCGGCGGTGCATGGACTCTCTCCGACATGTTCCACATCGAGGCTATCAGAATCATTGCAAAGTCTCTCCGTGCCGCTGTAAACGGCGAGGCAGAGGGCAGAGAGGGCATGGCTCTCGGTCAGTATATCGCAGGCATGGGCTTCTCTAACGTAGGCCTTGGTATCGTTCACTCTATGGCTCACCCCCTTGGCGCGCTTTATGATACTCCCCACGGCGTTGCAAACGCTATCATTCTCCCCACCGTTATGGAGTACAATGCTCCTGCAACCGGCGAGAAGTACAGAGAGATCGCACGCGCAATGGGCGTTAAGGGCGTTGACGATATGAGCGTAGAGGAATACCGCGCAGCAGCTATTGCGGCTGTAAAGCAGCTTTCTCTTGATGTTGGAATTCCCGCTGACCTTAAGGAGATCGTAAAGGTAGAGGACGTGCCCTTCCTTGCACAGTCTGCTTTCGATGATGCTTGCCGTCCCGGCAACCCCAGACCCACCTCTGTTGAGGAGATCACAGCTCTTTACATGAGCCTTCTTTAATATATAAAAAATTGCCTCCCCTTCGTTTTTGGAAGGGGAGGTTTTTCTGTAATATACGCATTTTTTAGTTTAAAAGTAAAATATAGTTGTCAAATTGTAGTGTTTCACTCATTAATATGTATTGTTATCACCATTTTATGCCCATAATATTTTACCGCTTGTCTTGCATCTATTCCAAGCGATGATAGGACCTTTACTGCCTCGGAAAGCCTTTCTACAAATCGGTCTATGCGGGAGAGCTTGTCCGCTTTTCCAATCTCGTTTGGCAGATCATCGCTGACCATGAATCCGACCAATCCCTCAGCTTCAGCCACGGTCATTCCTCTTTCGCAGATTTTATTCAGTGCAGTATGCCTGTCCTCTGTGCTCCTTAGTCTTAGTAATGCACGTGCGTGTCGCTCGGTTAAATGGTGAGATGTTATTTTTTCTCTCTCGTACTCATCAAGCTTCAGCAGCCTCAGCTTATTTGCCACGTATGATTGGCTGACACCAAGCATTTTTGCCGCCTCGCCTTGTGACAGCGAACGCATTTTCATCATTACGGCAAGCGACCTTGCCTCCTCAAACATATCCATATTACACCTCCGAAACATCTATATTTTAGCATAAAAAATATGCGCCTTGACTCGAATAATGTCAAAGCGCATTTTTTGCGTTTTATTATTTTTCCCCCTGCAGATTTCTGATGTAGTGGAAGATGTACTGCTGGGCAACACCGGCATAGGGGCCGAGGGTGGTGGGATCAAGATGGCCGTCAAAATATTCATCGATAGCACGCTTCATCCATACGTCAATGGGGAACGCCTCAAGATTTGCAAAGCCAAACAGGGCAACACAGGATGCTACCTTGTCACCAACACCGAGGATGCGTTTAAGCTGCTCTACGGTGTAGTCGTAGCTGTTTTTTTCAGCTATATTCTCAAGGCTGACCGACCCATCTGCTACCTGCTTTGCGGCATCAATCAGATATTTATATCTGAATCCGGGGTGCGAGGGCAAAAGTCCGTCGGGATTTTCGGTAACCTGAGTGGTGGTGGGGAAGGAATAGCATATACCGCAGTTCTTACATTCATCACATCCGGGAAGGACGCTCTTGTGGGGCAGGGGACAGCTGTCCATTCCTGTTATGACGGAGAGATTTTCTCCGTATTCTGCGCAAACACTGCGGATTATTTTTCTGATTCTTGGGATATTATTGTTTTGTGAAATTATAAAAGAAAACAGTGTTTCCCAGGGCTCCTGCTTAAGGATTATAATTCCCTTGGCTTCCTCGGCGGCTGCCTTTAACCACTCGGAGTCGGTGCGTGAGATAACATCCTGGCGTATAGCCTCAAAGTCGGTGTCAAATCTGAAATATTTACTTACAGCCGCCTCGTATTCCTCGGTCCATTCGTCAAAGAATATAAGCTCGCCCGGCTTTCTTTGACCTACTCTTATAATTTTACCATAGGCAACAGTAAGGTATTCGACATAAGACTCATCCTTGACGGTAGGCTCGTATCTGAATGCCTGTCCGCACTCTAACGTATCTGCAAGGCTGCAGTGGCCGAGGCCGCTTATAACGGTTACCTCCCTGCCTCTAAAAACTTCATTATTTTTGTGAAACATTTTTTCAATCCTCTTGAAAAATAGCAATTTGTGGTGTATAATATAGTTGTAAAACTATAATTATATATATTTTATCATATTTTTCGCGCGATTTCAAGGGCAAAGCGCCATTTGTGTCGACGAAAATTCAGGAAAGGAAATCCTATGATAATAGAGAAAATCGTTATCAAAAGTTTTGGCCGCATCACCGATATGACCTTGGAGTTTTCTGACGGTGTAAATATCATTGAGGGCGAAAACGAATCGGGCAAGAGCACTATTGCCGCCTTTATCAGGTATATGCTGTACGGCTTTACCGACGAGAGCGCAGGCGGTCTTGCCGAGAGAAAAAAGAGAATAAATTGGGACAGCGGACTTGCCCAGGGCTCTATGTACGTAAGAGTTAACGGCAAGAGATACGTTATCAACCGTACCACCATTCCTACCGACGACTCTGAGCGCACAACCTACCGTGAGGAATCCTCGATTATCGACGTGGAAACAGGCGCCCCTGTTCACGGCAAGCTTGCCGCAGGTGACGTGTTCTTCGGAGTTGACAGCGAGCTGTTTGACAATACTGCTTTTATCGGTCAGATAGGCGATTCTGCCATTAACGAGGGCTCGGTTAAGGAGTCTATTGAAAATATAATTTTCTCCGGCAGCGAGAAGATCAACAAGCAGCGTGCGGTGACCAGAATCACCGATAAGATGAACGCCCTTCTTCACGAGGGTGGCTCGGGCGGCGCTATCATTGATCTGGCTCGTAAGGAGGAGGCCCTTGAGGACAGTCTTGATGAGTGCAACAGCAACAACAGGCTGATACTTGAAAAGGAGGCCGAGCTGTCCAAGATACGTAACAGAAGGGCGGCCGCAGAGGAAAAGCAGTCCAAGCTTCACGAGCTGGATTCCTCCTATAACAATGCCATGCTTATCCAGACCTTCGATCAGCTTCATTTACTGGAGCAGGAGATGGAGGAAAAGGGTGAATTCTATAACAAGTACATCGAGGAGAATACACGTGCAGGCTTCTATCCTGACGATCAGTATCTCACCGACCTTCTTGTGGCGAGAAAGGGTGTTAACGAGGCGTACCACGCACTTGGCGATGCTCAGGACAGCTACAATGAGCAGAAGGCGGCAATCGGCATCACCCATGAGATCGAAAATGCTATCGAGCGTGCGGGCGAGCTTGGCGGCGAGACCGCAATAGTTGACCGTGCCACATCCTTGTGGAAGCAGGTGGTTAGAGGCTCTGCGCTGGCGGTTGTATCCGGTCTTGCTGCGCTGGCGGCAGGTGTGTTTGAGATCGTGGCTGCATCTAAGTCCGATATGCAGGTTCTTAAGATATTGATGGCTGTTGTCGGCATTGTTGCCCTCGGCGGTCTCGGATACCTGGTGTGGAGAATTATTAGCGGACATAAGCAGCTTTCTGCTTTGGAAAACGAGTTCGGTACATCCACCTTTGAGGATCTGAAGGGCAAGATCGGCATTATTGCTGAGGCGAGAAATAAGAGGGACAGCATGGAGCTGGCTACCGAGAATGCAAGAGTTGCGGTGGTTAAGGCGCGTGAGAGGTATGAGGAGGCCAAGCGTGAGCTTACCGCCCTTATTCTCCGTTGGGGTGAGGAGCCCCCTGTGTCCGATCTGGGCGATTTCCTTGACCGACTGGAGAGCAAGGTTCGCTTCTTCCTTGAAAAGAAGAAGGAGCTTCTCGATGAGAAAACCGATATTGAGATTACGGTGAGAGAGATTCGTCGCAATCTTGCCGATAAGAGTGAGATCGATGTTCGTGCTCAGGTTTCTCCCCTGCTCAGAAAGGTTCTTATGAGCTTTAAGCACGACGATATCATCAATGGTATCTCCGAGGCAAAGGCACGTGTGGCAGGCGAGGACAAGCTTGCCTTTGACGTAGAGAATGAGCTTATGCTCCTTAAATCCCGTGCAGGCGATCCCAGCGAATATTATTCGAGAATTGATACCATTGCCGCAAAGCGCGAGGATATGCAGCAGAAGCATAAGGCATATTTCATCGCTCTGCAGGCTATTAACGGCGCAACCGACAATCTGAGGGCGGAAATTTCTCCCAGACTTGGCGAGTATGCAACCCACCTTATGGAAATTATGACCGACAAGAAGTACACCTCGTTTAACGTGTCCGACGGTCTGGAGGTAAGCTTCGTTGACGAAAACGGAGTAAGCAGATCTGTTGACTTCCTTTCGGGCGGTACAAGAGATATGACATACATTGCTGTTCGTGCGGCGCTTATTGATATGCTTTACGCCGAGAAGCCCCCTGTATGCTTTGACGAGAGCTTCGCTCATCAGGACAACGTGAGAGCAAGAGCAATGATGAAGGCGCTCGGCCATCTGGCAAATGAGGGATATCAGAGCTATGTTTTCACCTGCCGTGGCAGAGAGGCCGCTCTTGCATCCGAGGTGATTTCGTCGTCCTCAGTGTACAAGCTTCCCTCGGTGTATTAATCTTAATTTAGTTAATTTATGGCCGTCAGCTGACGGCGGAATGGAGAAAATATATGTCTAAAAAAAGAATTCTTATCATTGGAAGCTCCAATCTTGACTTCGTAATGAATATGTATAAGCTTCCCGAGGCGGGTGAAACCATCGTTGATAACGGTGGCGTAACCTATATTCCCGGCGGCAATGGTGCAAGTGCGGCTATCGCATTCTCCCGTCTTGGTGCAGAGAGCGTTTTCTGCGCAAAGCTCGGCGCTGATATCCACGGTCAGAAGCTTTATAACTACTACAAGGAGGTTGGCCTTAACACCTCGTACATTAAGGTTGACCACGACACCCCCACCGGTCTTGCGGTTGTAATGAAAGAGGGCGAGGGCCGTAGCAGAACAGTAGTGTTCCCCGGCGCAAATGCTCAGCTCACCACCGAGATCATTCTTGAGGCATTTGAGTGTAATCCCGATGCGCTTTACCTCGGCTTCGAGATTCCTTATCCCATGGTTGTTGCCGCTGCAAAGGTTGCTGCATCCAAGAATATTCCTATTTTCATCGATGCTACCGCTGCAAGCAAGGAGCTTGATCTTGAGCAGCTTCCTCCTGTAGATATCTTCTCTCCCAACGAGCAGGAGGCACAGGAGCTTACCGGTATTCTTCCCACCAGCATGGAGACCTCTCTGCGTGCGGCTCTTGCTATTGCAAGAAAGTCTAAGGCGAAGAACGTTGTTATCAAGCAGGGCTCGAGAGGCGCATTCCTTTACGATGGCAAGCGCTACAACACATTCCCTGCGGTAAGAGCTGATAAGACCGTAGATACCACCTCTGCGGGCGATGCATTCACTGCGGCAATGGTTCTTGAGTATCTCCGTAACGGCGGCGATATCAAGGAGGCTGTTAAGTACGGTAACGTAGCAGGTGCAATCACCGTTACACGTCCCGGCGCAGGCTCCTCCATTCCTACCGAGGAGGAGATCAATCACTTCCTCTACGGTGACGAGGAATAATTTTTACAAAATTAATTTTTGATTTGAAATGAAAAGGAGATCGGTATGAATTACATTCACAAGGACATAACCTTCCCGTCAAGCGACGGAAAAAACACCATCCACGCTGAGCTGTTTATACCCTCCGACAACAATATCAGGGGTGTGGTGCAGATTGCCCACGGCATGATGGACTACATCGGCAGATACGCCCTGATGGCCGAGGCACTTTGCGCCGCAGGCTACGCTCTTGCGGGCAACGATCATCTCGGCCACGGTGACAGCGTAAGTACACGTGACGATTACGGCTTCTTTGCAAGCAAGAACGGATATAGCTACGTAATCGACGACGTTAAGGGTATGAACGACCTTATCCGCCATGAGATTCCCGACGTGCCCGTGGTTCTTCTCGGTCATAGCATGGGATCCTTTATCGCGCGCCTTTATGCGCATAAGTATCCCGAGAGCATCAACGGTCTTATCATTCACGGCACCGCAGGCCCTAATCCCGCTACCGGCGCTGGTAAGCTTCTTGTAAAGTTGCTCCGTGCTGTTAAGGGTGAGCGACATCGCTCAAAGTTCGTTTGCTCGCTGGCAGACGGTGGATATAACAAGGGCTTTGATCCAGCCGAGGGCTCCGGTGCATGGCTTACCCGTGATCCCGCTATGGTTGCCGACAGAGTTGGCAATCCTAAGAACGACTTTATCTTCACTCTGGCGGGTTATGAGGATCTTTTCACTATGCTCGGCAGGTGCAACTCTAAGGCCTGGTTCAAGGGCTTCCCGAAGGAGCTTCCCACTCTCGTTATCAGCGGTGATCAGGATCCTGTAGGCGGCTTTAAAAAGGGTGTACAGTACGTTTACGACAATTTACATAAGTACGGAGCCAACGTAGAGCTTAAGTTCTTTGAGGGCGCACGTCACGAGCTTTTTAACGAAATCAACCGTGATGAGGTCTTTTCCTATATTATCGCATGGCTTGAGGACGATAACAAATGATATTCGCTCTCGCTATAACCGGCCCGACTGCTTCGGGCAAAACTGCGCTTTCGCTGGGACTTGCCGACCGACTTTCGGCCGAGATAATCTCCTGCGATTCTATGCAGATATACAGGGGTATGGACATCGGCACAGCAAAGGCTACGGCGGCCGAGCGTGCGCAGATTCCGCACCACCTTATAGATTTTCTTTCTCCTACCGAGAGCTATAGTGTAGAGAGCTATCGCACCTCTGCTATATCCTGCGCACGTGAGATTACAGAAAGGGGCAGACTGCCGATTTTTGTCGGCGGCACAGGTCTGTATATCGATTCGGTAGGCAGATGTAATGCCCAGGATGCGCCCGAGAGTGATCCTGAGTATAGAGAAAAAATTCTTGCATCCTTGAAAACAGAGGAAGATATAACCGCCCTGTGGGAAAGACTGCGGTCTGTTGATCCCGAGTCGGCGGAAAAAATACATAAAAACAACGTCAAGCGTGTTATCCGTGCCCTTGAAATATACGACAGCACTGGCAAGCCTAAGTCTGTCCTTGATAAGGAGAGTCTGAGTGGTGAGCGAGAGGTGTTCGTCGGAATGATTACTATTGATTTCCTTGACCGTGAGCTTCTTTACAAGCGTGTTGATACAAGGGTCGATATGATGATGGAGGAGGGACTGCTCTCCGAGGTAGAGGCGCTTTACCGAGAGGGACTTTTGTCCTCTGGAACGGCATCTGCCGCCATCGGATATAAGGAGATCATTGAGTACATAGAAGGCAGATGCAGCCTTGACGAGGCAATAGACGAAATCAAGCTTGCTTCACGCAGATATGCCAAGCGTCAGCTCACATGGTTCAGACATGAGAAGGACGCAAGGGTGATCTATGCCGACCGTCCCGACGGCGGAATGAAATCGGCTGAAGAGATGATTGGTGAGGCTATGGCGCACTATGATGATCTGCGCCGAGAATACGAAATTACGAAGGGTGATTAATAGATGAAGGCAAACGAGCTTATCAAGCTTTTAGAGGACGGTGGACTTTCTAAATATTCCTCGCTTTATGCCGACCTTGATCATACGAAAAATCGTATGATAGACGCAATTAATGCTTTTACTAAGAATTATGGAGAGGACAGAGATATACAGATCTTTTCTGTTCCCGGCAGAAGTGAGATAATCGGAAATCATACCGACCATAATCACGGCAAGGTAATGGCGGGCGCAATAAATCGAGATATCCTCGCTATAGTTTCTAAAAACGACGAGGGGCTTATCAGATTCTGCTCCGAGGGATATTCTAAGGATCAGATAAAAATCTCCGATATTTCATCGCCTGAAAAGTTTAGGAAATTCACATCCAGGGCATTGGTTGCCGGTATGGCAGATGCCTTTGTTAAGGCAGGCCACAGCATCGGTGGATATGACGCATACTCATGCACCGAGGTGCTTAAGGGAAGCGGCCTTTCCTCTTCGGCAGCATTTGAGGTAATGGTGGGCAATATTCTTAATCACCTTTACAACGACGGTAAGGTTGACAATAAGGATATAGCTAAATATGCACAGTATTCGGAGAATGTTTACTTTGGCAAGCCCTGCGGTCTTATGGACCAGATGGCCTGTGCGGTAGGCGGCTTCGTTTATATAGATTTTGAGGATAATCAGAACCCCGTGGTTGAGTCTGTGAGATTTTCTCTTGCAGATGCAGGCTACTCGCTTTGCATAGTAAATACAGGCGGCTCTCATGCAGGGCTTAATGATGATTATGCATCTGTACCCGGCGAGATGAAGTCTGTTGCCGGTCATCTTGGCAGAGATGTTCTCAGAGGCCTTACCGAGGAGGAGCTTCTCCGTGCAATTCCTAACCTTCGCAAGAGAACGGGTGACAGGGCAATACTTCGTGCGCTTCATTTTATTCGTGAGAACGAAAGGGTTGCGGCGGCTAAGGATGCTCTCAAAAATAGTGATCTTGATGAGTTTTACAGCATAATCCTTGCATCCGGACGCTCATCCTTCCAGTATCTACAGAACGTTTATACCAACGGTAATCCCTTTGAGCAGGGAATATCTCTCGCTCTCTGCGTAGCAGACGGTGAGCTTGCAGGTAAGGGTGGCGCATTCAGAGTTCACGGCGGCGGATTTGCGGGTACTATCCAGGCCTTTGTGAAGAACGAGCATCTTGACAGTTTTATAAAGAAGATGGACTCGGTATTTGGAGAGGGATCGGCTACGCCGCTTAACATCCGTCCTCTCGGCGCAGTAAGACTGTTTTGATTTTAAATAAGACATTAACCTAAAGGAGATATATACATGGCAGCAAAAGCAAAGAAGGCGACCGAGAAAACGGCTTCGCCTGCAGGAGATAAAAAGGCGGTCCTTGAGACCGTAATGCAGAGAATTGAGCGTGAGTGCGGAAAGGGAAGCATTATGCGCCTTGGCGAGAATGCGTCTATGAACGTTTCTGCCGTTTCCACCGGCTCGCTTTCTCTCGACTTCGCACTTGGTATCGGCGGTATTCCCAGAGGAAGAATCACCGAGATCTACGGCCCTGAGTCCTCGGGTAAGACCACCATTGCGCTTCACGTTATCGCTGAGGTGCAGAAGCAGGGCGGTGAGGCTGCGTTTATTGATGCAGAGCACGCTCTTGACCCCGTATATGCGAGAAAGCTGGGCGTTGATATCAACGAGCTTATCGTTTCTCAGCCCGACCACGGCGAGCAGGCCCTTGAGATTGCCGAGACTCTTGTAAATTCGGGCGCTATTGACATTATTGTTATCGACTCTGTTGCGGCTCTTGTTCCCCGTCAGGAGATCGAGGGCGATATGGGTGCATACCACGTTGGCGTACAGGCGCGTCTTATGTCCCAGGCTATGAGAAAGCTTTCGGGCGCTATCGCAAAGTCCAACTGCATAGTTATCTTTACCAACCAGCTCCGTGAGAAGGTTGGCGTTATGTACGGCAACCCCGAGGTTACCACCGGTGGTAAGGCGCTTAAGTTCTATGCGTCTGTTCGTATCGACGTTCGCCGTGTTGAGTCGCTTAAGAACGGCTCTGAGGTTTACGGCTCTCACACCAGATGTAAGGTAGTTAAGAACAAGGTTGCTCCTCCCTTCAAGGTAGCAGAGTTTGATATTCTCTACGGCTCGGGTATTTCCAAGTCCTCTGAGATCATTGATATGGCAATTCAGCTCGGTATCGTTGAGAAGAGCGGTGCATGGTTCTACTACAATGGCGAAAGACTCGGTCAGGGTAAGGATAACGTAAGACGCCTTATTGAATCGGACAAGGAGCT
>JAGCLY010000071.1 GCA_017646745.1 Clostridia bacterium | reverse complement strand
GCCGAGGGGCTTGCCTGCTGCATCGATAACGTACCACTTACGCTCGATGTTCTGTGCGTTTGCCATAAATGTGGACATTTTATTTTCCTCCAATATTTTGATACTTTTTTCAAGCTTGTTTATTATAGCACAAGAGTATTCAAAAGTCAATGCTTTTTTGAAAGTTTTTTGAAGAAAATTAATTTAGAAATCGAGTGCTCCTTTTTTCTCCCGAATGCTCTTTTTTTCTCCCTTTTCCTCAAAACACAAAAATAAAAAAATCCATAAAATTTTTGTGAAAAATTGACAAAACCGTAAATTCGACTCGAAATAAGGCTAAGAGGGACTGTTTTTTCTAAATTTGCTATTGCTTTTTACTTTTAAATATGGTATTATATAATCGCAAAAAAATTAATATTACATAAGGAGTTAAAATGAATAACGAAGAAATGAACTCTTCTCTCGAAAACGAGGGTGTAGAGGATAATAATGTAGAAGAAAAGGTTACCCCCGCTCCCCAGAGTAAGCGTTCCGGTGGCCTTATCGCCGCAATTATCGGCGGTATTGCAGTTGTGCTCGTAGCGCTCATTCTGCTCATCGTCCTTATCCCAAAGGGCAATGGAAACGACGGCGGAAACGATGGTGGCACATCTCAGGATGGCGGCAGTGATGACAAGGGTGACGGCAAGGTTAAGTATACCGTTACCGTGGTTGACCAGGAGGGCAATCCTGTTGCAGGCGTACAGATCTTCTTTGCTCCCAAGGACGGAACATCCTTCCCCATGGCTACCAATGATAACGGTGTTGCAAATTACACCACCGCTAAGGAGCTGACCGTATCCGTGCTTTCCGTTCCCACCGGTTATGAGTATGATAAGCTGGCTCAGTCACAGCAGTTCGATAAGGACGGCAACCTTAAGATCACAGTTAATAAGGTTGAAAAGGAAGAAACCGGCACAAAGTACACCATCCGTGTAGTAGACCAGGACGGTAACGCTGTTGTTGGTGCAAAGGTTCAGATGTGCGAGGCTGAGAATGCTGGCGTTTGTCTTGTTCCCGTTACAACCGATGAAAACGGTGAGGCATTCTACAACGTAGAGGAAAAGGGATATAAGGCGGCTATTACCGAGCTTCCCGATGGTTATGAAAAGATTAACGACGACTACGCCTACTTTGAGAACGGAGTTGCAACCATCACGGTTACAAAGACTGCTGATTAATTTTCAGAAATCTATATAAAAAAAGCGACCGATCATTCGGTCGCTTTTTTGTCGCTCTTTTTACGCGGAGTACGCTCTATTAATTTAAAGCCGTCAATCTCGCCCTTACACATTGCGTTGAATATGCGGTGGCGCAGACCCTTGTTATTCCGCTCCAGCTCGGCCAGCAAATTCTTCATATTCTCTCGCTCGGTTGCATGATCCTCGGGACACAGGCTCTTTACAATAGGCAGACGTCTTCTGTTGACAAAGTATTGCACGTCCTTTTCGGTTGCATAGAGCAGGGGACGGATCAGACCCAGCTTGCGGTTAGACAGATATGACTTGGGCGAGAAGCAGCCGAGGCGTCCCTCAAAGAACATATTCATCATAAAGGTCTCAACCGCATCGTCAAAATGATGACCGAGGGCAACCTTGTTACAGTTATGATCCTGCGCCGCCGAATGAAGTGAGCCTCGTCTAAGCTTTGCGCACAGGGAGCAGGGGTTAGGTTCCTTGCGGATTTCAAAAACGATTTTGGCGATATCGGTGTGCTCCACAACGTATTCGACATTTATTCTACGGCAGAATTCCTCAACCTCGGAGAAATCCATGCCCTCAAAGCCCATGTCAACGGTGATGGCAACCACCTCGTATTTCTTCGGATAAAAGCGGCGCATCTCTGCCAGTGTTTCGAGCAGCACGAGCGAATCCTTGCCTCCCGAAACGCCTACGGCGATGCGATCGCCATCCTCAATCATATTATAATCGTCAACTGCTCGCCTTACAAAGCTGAGCATTCTTCTCATCTCACTCATAATCAAAAATCTTGCCTTTGCATAAACTAAAAAAAGAAATTATAAACCAAGGAGGTTATACATGCCGATAAAAATATACATTGATCAGGGGCATAATCCCTCGGGCTTTAACACCGGGGCAGAGGGAAACGGATATTACGAGCAGGACATTACCTATGAGATAGGCAGACGCCTGTATAATCTGTTGTCAACCAATCCGGAGTTTACTCCCCGACTGTCACGCCCAACACCCGAAACCATACTCGGAACAAGCAATTCCACCAGCCTGGTCGAAAGGGTAAATCAGGCAAATGCCTGGCCGGCAGATATATTTATTTCACTGCACAACAATGCTGCTACCAATGAAAATGCCACGGGAAACGAGGCGCTGGTTTACGGCCCGGGCCAGAGGGTGGCAAACGATCTCGCCGCCAGAATTCTGGAGCAGCTTACGCTTACCACCGGCCTAAGAAACCGAGGCATAGTCTATCGCCCGGGACTGTATGTATTAAAGGAAACCGAGATGCCCGCTGTGCTGGTCGAAATGGGCTTTATCAGCAATCCGTATGATGCCGATCTTCTGGCCAATTCGCCATATCTTTTTGCAACGGGAATATATAGAGGTATATTACAGTATTACGGCTTACTTTAATGTAATGCCGTCAAGGTTAAGATATTCCTCTGCCAGAGTGGGCGAGGAAACCTTGAAATCGTGACTTGCGCCACAGCTGTCGCACCATACCTGCAGACCGCTGTCGGTAAATCTGAGATCGTAGGGACCCTTGCCACAGGGGCACTTAACCTTGCCCTCGTCCTCCAGATCCTTCACTATAAATCGCAGAGTGTCGTAAACTGTGGGATCGGGAAGAATCTCGTCGTCGTTCATTTCCTGGGGCTGAATGTCGGATAGCTCCTCGGCCTCCAGGTTCTTAATAAGTGTCTCAAGCTCACGTCCGGTGCGATCAAGCTCCGCTCTTACGATATCCTCGTCGCCGATAATGGCGATATCCATGCCCGAGTAGGGGCAGTTAAGCAGAAATCTATCCTTGTCAAAGAAAAGCGATTCGCTTACCACATAGGAGTGGTTCTGTCTGCAGAACAGACAGGGAACAGAGAGCCTTATCTTCTCTCCGCTCGCAATATTGATATCCAGGGTGTGCTCGCTGCCACAGGAGCACTTAATTCTCAGCATCTTTGCAGAAAGGGCAAACCTGCCGATCAGGCCTATAACTGCGTTGCCGCAATCAGGGCATCTGTATGCAATGTGTCTTTGTGTTGGTAAAACTGCCATAAATTATCCTTTGCTTTTGCTTATTCTAAGAGTGCTCTCTTGAGTTTAGCCTGCCATTCCTCGGCGGTGATGAGTACCTCTCTGGGTCTTGAACCGCATGCCTCGCCGACGATTCCCATATCCTCCATTATATCGATGAACTTTGCCGCCTTGCCATAGCCGATAGCCAGCTTTCTCTGGATTAAGGAGGTGGAGATTTTTCTTGTGATTATTGCAATATCAACTGCATCTAGGAACTGACGGTCGTTGGTATAATCAGTCTCCTGTGGCTCCTCCTCGTTGAGATATTTGCTATATCCCCACTGAAGCTTCTTTGCTTCCTCTTCTACATAGGAAAGTATTTTGGGATCGTAAACGGCTTCTCCGGCAGTGTTTCTGATATATTCCGTAACAGCCGCAACCTCATTGTCGGAAATGAAGGGGCACTGCATTCTGTAGGGCTTGGGTGAGCCGGAGGGGGCGTAAAGCGCATCACCCTTGCCAAGCAGCTTTTCCGCGCCGCCACAGTCAAGCAGAGTCTTTGAATCTATGTGGGATGACACCCTGAAGGCGATTCTTGATGGTATATTTGCCTTGATAAGTCCGGTAATAACGTTGGTAGAGGGGCGCTGTGTAGCTATTATAAGATAAATGCCTGCCGCTCTTGCCTTCTGTGCAATACGTGTAACAAGCATCTCTATCGGATTCTGAACCTGAATCATAAGGTCAGCAAACTCTTCGATTATAACAACAATTCGAGGAAGTCGGTTTTCTTTCTCAACTGTTTCGTTGTAGGTCTGAATATTGCGTACCTTAAGATTGAAAAGTAGCTCGTATCTGCGCTCCATTTCGTTGATAACCCACTTCAGTGCAGCTACAGCCTCTCTGGGGTTGAAAATGATAGGCATAAGAAGATGAGGAATATTTTTGTATGAGGTAAACTCCACCTGTTTAGGATCGATAAGCAGGAGCTTAAGCTCGTCGGGACTTGCCTTGTAGAGCATGAATGTGATCATAGCGTTGATACATACAGACTTTCCCATACCGGTAGCGCCGCCTATAAGCAGGTGGGGCATTTTTGCTATATCTTCGAAAATCGGCTTTCCCGAAATATCCCTTCCAAGGGCTGTAACGGTAGGTGATTTTGAGGACTTGAATTCCTCGTTTTCAAGAAGCGTCCTGAGTCTTACCGGGGTGGATTTATGGTTGGGAATCTCAAGGCCAATGGCGGATCTGCCGGGAATAGGCGCTTCCGCACGAATGTTGGAGACTCCAAGACAAATAGCAATGTCGTCTACAAGGTTAAGTATACTGCTTACCTTTACTCCCTTTTGGGGAATGATCTCATATCTGGTAAGTCTGGGACCTCTCTCGACGTTTTCTATTGAAACCGAAACACCGAAATCTGCCAAGATGTTTATAATGCTTTCAGCGGTTTTTTGAATTTCTGCCTCAAGGCTATCTGCCTCTGCAGGCTCATCGGGCGAAAGCAGGTCGAGCGAGGGTAAGCTATAATCAGAATAATCGGGGGCAACGAAGGCAGGCTCTTCAGTTCCCTTTTTAGGAGAAATGAGCTCCTCAATACGAGCTATATTATCATCCTCTGTCTTGGTGCTTGCGGATATGGGCGAATTATCTCTGTATATTGCAGCAGATATTTCGGCAGCGGCCTCCTTGCTCTTGTAAACCGAGATAAGCTCCTCGGCAAAGTCAAGTGCGCTTCCCATAGCCCTCGCCGTGGTAATGCACCCGTCGGTCACACATCCGCAGTCGGTAACCGTTGCACCGCTAAGCTCCTTTTCAAATCCGGGATAACAGGTTGCTTTTCTGCCCTCAAGCAGACCTCGTCTGCCAAGGATAAGGGGCGCTGCGCATATTGCCGCAAGATGACCGTTGTTTTTTAAAACTGCAGCAATTACCTTGTCGGTAAATTTTGATTTATCAAGGTTGGTTGCGCCGGGCATTCCGCCGGGGAATACAGCCATCGTTACCTTAGAAAGATCAATTTCCTCGGGAACCGCGTCACAGACAACAGCAATGCCGTGTGCACCTGTGGGTGCTCTGCCGGAAATACCGACCGTCTTTACGTTAAGTCCTGCGCGGCGAAGCATGTCAACCGGGGTCAGTGCTTCTATTTCTTCAAAGCCGTTAGCTAAAAGAACAATAATCATATAAATGCCTCCTGTTTTAGTCTTATTTTTGAAATTCGTGCCATATTTCTACGGCACGAATTTCTTTGTTTTATAAAGATAATTTTGCTTAGTATAAAGATGAATTTGCTTAGTCGAGAGAGGCTCTTGCCAGCTTTTCTCTCCACTCATCGGGGGTAAGTAAAACGTCACGGGGTCTTGCGCCGTTGGAGGGACCAACGATGCCCATCTCTTCCATTACGTCGATAAACTTTGCAGCCTTGCCGTAGCCGACAGACATTCTTCTCTGTATGAGAGAGGTAGATATCTTTCTTGTATTAACGGCAATTTCCACCGCATCCAGGAACTGACGGTCGTTGAGGTATCCTTCGCCGCCACCCTCAGAGGAGTCGCCGTCGTCACGCTCTGCGCCGCCACCCTTCTTGTTGCACTTCTGTGCGGCACGCTCGATATCCGCCATAACGCTGGAGTCATAACAATCCTCGCTGCCGTACTGCTTGAGATAATTCATAATTGCCTCAACCTCAGAGTCCGCAACAAATGCGCACTGTACTCTGTGGGGCTTGGGAGCGCCGGAGGGGGCGTAAAGCGCATCGCCCTTGTCCAGCAGCTTTTCAGCTCCACCGGAGTCAAGAACAGTCTTGGAGTCTACGTTAGACATAACCTTGCAGG
>JAGCLY010000070.1 GCA_017646745.1 Clostridia bacterium | reverse complement strand
TATTCCTCGATAGCTCAGTCGGTAGAGCGCATGACTGTTAATCATGATGTCACTGGTTCGAGCCCAGTTCGGGGAGCCATAAAGCAGTTCTGAAAGGAACTGCTTTTTTCTTTTGCTCCTCGAACGTTTTAGGGTTTGAACCAGTGACATCATGATTAGTGTTATATGATCACCGAGTGAGCGTAGCGAAGTTGTAGCAAGCTTAAAACAGTTGATAACTGTTTTAAATATAGCGACTGTCCAAAGCAAGGAGTTAGAGGAGTGAGAATACCGAACAACGTATAACGACTATGCGACGACAGCGAGATGTGCGCATGACTGTATCCTCACCGGTTCTTGCTACGCAGCCCGTCCACTTTTGTGTCGCATAACTTCACAAGGTAAGCCTTGTTTGTTCTGCTCGCAACGTCGCTTCGTCAAAAACAACATTTAGTTGTTTTTGCCTCGCTCTCCCAGTTCGGGGAGCCAAATGGAGCACTCACAAATGTGGGAGCTTTTTGTTTTATATAGATGTAAACTTGACATAGTTTTTGGATTGTGATATAATTTTTTAAAATAATTGATTTTTTGGAGAGTAAAAACATGAAAAAAATATTAATTTTAGTTTGTGTTTCAATTGTTCTATCAACAACATCCTGTACTTCGATTTCTTATATGTTGAAATCAATGGGAGAAATGCGAAAATCTGCCAATCTTGTTTATGATTTTTTTGAAGCAATTTCGAAAAATGATATGTCATCAGCAGAAGAAATGCTGCATCCCAAATCTGAATTATGCGGTGATGGATTAAAAGAATATCTTTCTTTGGTAGAAGAAGAGCTTGGGATTAGTTTCTCTGAGCATTTAGCCATTCAGTCAGATACTACCGCACTTTCCGCCAATCCCGATTTTGAGCGAGGATACGTTACAAAAGCATCCATATTCTTCAATAAGCAGCCCTATAAACTGTCTGTTTTAACCGTGTCTGATACTAATGGTTTCGGTATTTATTCTATTATAATAGCTCCTTACGAAGAATAAAATAGATAACATTTTTTAATATTAGGTATTTAAAATTCGATTACACCGGTGTTACATACAGGTGGGAATGATAGTGAATTATAGATTTTGACAAATAGAGGTGTTAAAATGAAGATCAAGATGCATAGCTTATCTAACAGGCTAACTTTTGTGATTATAATTCCAATATTCATATTTTTTGGATATATGATTTATAGGGATGCTGCCAGTGACGGGATGAGGGTCTTCGGTTTATGTGCGCTTGCCGCTATGCTTGTTTTCTTTACTTGGCTTCTCCTTTTCAGAATGTGTATATTTGACTATGCTGTTTTTAAGGAGGACGGAATCGAGCTGCATTCGCCCTTTAAGTTAAAGGCGTTTTATAAGTATGATGAGGTTATCGGTTGCCTTGGAGTTTATACTTCTGTTACCGAGGCGAAGAAATATCTGACGTTTACAAGCAAAAAACACAACTTTGTAGTAACCGAGGTGGATACATCTAAGAGGGGAAACATAGCTCTTGTGAACAAGCTAAAGGTTGTTTACGTTCCAGCAAGTGACGATATCATCGAGTTCGTGCAGCAAAAGTCTGATTTACAATGGTATAGATATGATTAAAAATAACCCACGGTTTACCGTGGGTTTTAAATTTAGACGTTAAATTTCTCTCTTATAGCCTGTTCGATTATTTCGCCAATGATTCTCATTCCGTCCTCGTCAAGGTGCAGGCCATCCATTGTGTTCATATAATAAAAATCATTGTTCAATCGGCTGCGATAGAGATCTGCTATGAAGAATTCTTCTCCTGCATCCTTTACGGCAGAATCAATAGCTTCGTTGAAAATAGCCACTCTGTCTCTGAGATAAATGTCTCTGTCGGGGAGATTAACGCAACAGACGGTTACCCCCGGATATTTTTCCTTAATTATTGACAACGTTGCCTTGTAATCGCGCTCGAAAATTTTAACGGGAACATTTCGTCCCAGGTCATTCAGTCCCATAAACAGAATAATAAATTCGGGCACATCGCCGTTGTTATTGGAGAGCTGATGCGCTCTGTTTACACCCGACGTCAAGTCGTCCTTTCCACTAAGATTTCCGCCCGACCAGGAGTTGTTTACACACAACTCAAAACTAAAGGCATTTATTAGCCTCATCCAATAGGTTCCTTCAAGAGGGAAGGGCTCCTTGTAATGATAAGAATTAATGTATGTTGTTTCGTTCGCGTTATAATCATTGGATACGCCTTTATAAGTAGACAGACTATCGCCAAGAATAGATAGCTTTTTTCCTTTAAGCATAGGATCACCTCCGTGGTATATATAAATTATACATATTTTTCTTTCATTTATCAAGTAAAAAAACAAATTTAAAGAAAATAATGTTTTTTTATTGACAAACTCCTGTTCGTATGTTATAATAAGATAACGAACTCCAGTTCGCCCCCACGAATTTACATAGGAGAATTGTTATGAGAGCTAAAAACGATGAAAGAAAAATGGAGGTATATCGCTTCGTAACCGACTTTATGAAGGAGCGCGGCGTTTGTCCTACTACACAGGAGATCGGTGATACTCTTGGTATGGCTAAATCCACTGTTTCTAAGTATATGAATAGGCTTATGGACGATGGCTTGATAGAAAAGTATGGCAGATATCAGACGGTTTTGCCCGATGCAGACGTTCTTCCGCCCGATTATGTTATGATGCCTGTCGTTGGTTCTATTGCTTGTGGTCAGCCTATCCTTGCCATTGAGGAGGTTGAGGAATATATTCCCATCAACATTGGCCTGCTCGGCTATGGCGAATATTTTGGCCTTATTGCACGAGGTGATTCAATGGTTGAGGCCGGAATATGCGACGGTGACACCGTTTATGTCAGAAAGCAGAGCACAGCCATTGACGGCGAGATCGTCGTTGCTATGATAGAGGACGAGTTTTCTGACGGTTGGAGCGCAACGCTTAAGCGATTCTATCGAGATATGCGTAACAACAGATATATTCTCCATCCCGAGAACTCGATGCTTGAGGATATTATCGTAGATAAGGTTCACGTAGTTGGCGTGGCTGTCAGAGTTCTTAAGAACCTTGAGTCCAAGGGACGCTTTTGTTAATATTAAGGCAGGTTGCAGAGATGCGATCTGCCTAGTTTTTTTATTTTCTCAATAAAAAACCGTTTTTCGATTTACATAATAACTTAAAACTGATGAAAAAACGAGGCAGAATGCCTCTAGATAACATCGACAGCGCGCTTAATTAAAAATGAAATAAAAGAGTATTTCGTTTTAACAAAAACCCTTGCAAAAGTTGCTCAAATATGATACAATAATATGAAATATTATTGAGTTTTGAGGGGGAGCTGTAAAATGAATAATACACAGTCGTTATTCATCGACAATATCAGTCTGCGTTACTTTTGCGGCGAAGATCGCCCTCAGGGCTTGTGCGGTGATCACTGTCACGACGAATACGAGATAACATATCTTATAAACGGTGAGGGCAGGTATATTATTGAGGGGTGTGATCATAAGGTTAGTCACGGCACGCTATTATTAATTACCCCCATGTCATATCACCGTGTTGAACTGAATCCCGAAATAATCACAGAAGGGTACAGTATTCATTTTAACAGACTCGCTCTCTCCGAGGCGATCTATGCCATGCTTGATAGAATTACCTGTGGAGAGGACAATAGGGGACGAATCTTCTCACCGGTGCTGCTATCCGAGGAGCTTGCAAGTACCTTTGACAGATTTACACTGATTGATCGTCTGAGCGCCGATGAGGGCAAGGCCTATATGCAGCTTTTGCTTAGCGAAATACTTATTTTACTTTCTGCCGCAGAGGGGGAGAGGATAATTTACAAGGATGACGAGCTGGGCGCAAGGGTGGCGAGATACATTAATCTCAATATCGAGAAGAACGTAAGCCTGGACAGGATTGCAAGGCGATTCTTCGTCAGCAAATATTATTTGTGCCGAGCCTTTAAGAGCTTTAGCGGAACCTCGGTGCATGCATATATAAATCAAAAGCGCATAATCTATGCAAAACAGCTTATTGATTCCGGCCTAACCGCCTCAAAGGCTGCAGAAAGGGTTGGATTTGGTGATTATTCAGCCTTTTACAGATCATACGTTAAGATTATAGGTAAATCACCAACAGCAAATTAAACTGATTTTTGGAGGGAGAGGGAATGAATTATAGCTTTCTTGACGGCATAAGCTCGCCGTCGGATCTTAAAAAAGTGAATAAGTCGGATATTCCTGCTCTTTCCAAGGAGATCAGAGAGTTTTTGATAGAGAATGCAAAGGAGCGAGGCGGCCACCTTGCCTCCAATCTCGGTGTAGTTGAGCTTACGCTTGCGGTTCACTCCGTCTTTGATTCTCCACGTGATCATATTGTATTCGACGTTGGGCATCAGTCCTACGTTCATAAGATTGTTACAGGCAGAAGGAGAGATTTTGACGGCCTTCGTACACCGGGAGGACTTTGTGGCTTTACATCCATGCGTGAGAGCGAGCACGACGCCTTTGGCGCAGGTCATTCGTCAACCTCGGTTTCCGCTGCCCTCGGACTTGCTGAGGCCGATGCTCTGAGTGGAAAAAGCGCTCATACCGTTTGCATCACCGGAGACGGAGCATTCACAGGCGGTATGATTCACGAGGCGCTTAATAACTGTCCTAAGGATTTGCCCTTGGTTATCATTCTTAATGAAAATGGAATGTCTATATCATCAAACAAGGGCGCATTTGCATCCTATCTCTCCCGTGTTCGTGTATCTAAAGGGTACAGAAGGTTCAAGAACAACACGAAGAACTTTATTGACAGAATTCCTCTGATAGGAAAGCCGCTTCACAGCCTTTGCTCTGTGCTGAAGGACTTTATCAAGGGGATTATTTATAAGCCAAACTATTTTGAGGAGCTTGGCCTATACTACATCGGTCCTATCGACGGCCACGATTATGGCAAGATTTGCAATGCCCTGGAGCTTGCTAAGAGCACAGGCAAGGCCTGTGTCGTTCATGTAAAGACGGTAAAGGGCAAGGGATACGATCCCGCAGAAAGCTCGCCCGACGGCTATCACAGCCTTGCGGCATCATCTGATGACAGTAGCTTCCACGCAACGTTTGCAAACGAGCTTTTGTCACTTGCCGAGAAAAACGAAAAAATTGTCGGCGTAACGGCGGCGATGGGAATTGGAACCGGCCTTGATAAATTCGGCAGGGTCTACCCTGAGAGATATTTTGACGTCGGTATTGCCGAGCAGCATGCTCTTACCTTTGCGGCAGGACTTGCGGCAGGGGGTCAGATTCCCTATGTTGCCATATACTCTACATTCCTGCAGAGAGGATATGATAGCCTGCTTCACGATATTGCCTTGCAAAATCTACCCGTGAATATAATGATTGATAGGGCCGGCCTGGCGGTGGGTGACGGAGCAACTCACCACGGAATATTTGACGTATCCTTTATATCTCATATTCCGAACGTGACGCTTCTTGCACCTGCGAGCTATGCCTCGCTAAAGGCAATGACCGCTTATGCCTCGGTCAGCGACGGCCCGGTTGCTATCAGATACCCCAACTCATCAGAGCCCACCGAGGCTCTTGCAGGCCTTCACTCCGTAAGCAACCATCCCCTTTGCAGTATAATGGCTGATTTTGACGAAGGTAGCATTCCCGAATATATCTTTATAACCTACGGCAGCTTAGTAAGCAAAGTAGCCTCTGCGGCAGATACACTTCGTAAGGAAGGTATGAGCGTAGGCATAATTCTTGTAGAGAGCCTGAAGCCCTACGGTGCGGTAGCAAAGGCGATTTTGCCTATGATCGCCGGGGCAAAGAGAGTGCTTTATGCAGAAGAGGGAATAAGAAACGGCGGTGCGGCAGAGATCATGCGTGAGGAGCTTATTCTTTGCGGTATGGATCTTGGCGCAACCGAATACAGAATCGCCGCTATAGATGATAATTTTGCTTCTCCAAGCAGTCCTTGCGACCTGTACGACTACGTAGGTCTGTCGGCAGATAAACTTGCCGAGAAAATGAAAAAATAAGAAGCGGAGGGAGAATATGATCCACAGTATAAACGAAACGAGCGTAAGAGAGTATATCTCCCTCGTTAAAAAGCATAATGAGGGCAAGAAAAAGCATGCCCACGTAATTACCTTTGGCTGTCAGCAGAACGAGAGGGACAGCGAAACCGTCCTTGGCCTCTTATCCGAGATGGGATATACTCCTACAGACGATGCTGATATAGCCGATATAATTGTAATCAATACCTGCGCCATAAGAGAGCATGCCGAGGTTAAGGCGCTGTCATTGCTGGGCAGATTCAAGGCGCAGAAAAAACGAAATCCTGAGCTTTTAGTTGGAGTTGTTGGCTGTATGGCGGCTGAGCCTCACAGGGCACAAATGCTTAAGACCGACTTCCATTATGTCAGCTTTACCTTAGAGCCTAATATGCTTCACCGCATTCCGGAAATGGTTTACAGAAAACTGATCGACGGTAAGCGTAGCTTTGTTTTTGGCGAGGATAAGGGGGATATCTACGAGGATTCACCGGCTGTAAGACGTGAAAGTCACAGAGCATGGGTATCAATAATGTATGGCTGTAATAATTTCTGCTCATATTGTATAGTGCCTTATGTCAGAGGAAGAGAGCGTAGCCGTCGAAGTGAGGATATTATTAATGAATGCCGTGAGCTTGTCAGCTCGGGCGTTAAGGAAATAACCCTGCTTGGACAGAACGTAAACTCATATGAGGCTGATATAAGCTTCCCGGAGCTGTTATCAGAGATAGCCGAGATAGACGGTGACTTTATTGTCAGATTTATGACCAGCCACCCGAAGGATACATCATCGGAGCTTGTTTCGGTAATGAAAAAATATACGCCGAAAATTGCCCCCTTCTTCCACCTTCCGCTTCAGTCGGGAAGTAATCGGATTTTGAAGGAGATGAACCGTACCTATACAAGGGAGAGATATCTTGAAATAGTGGACGAGCTTAAGGAGAATATACCCGGAATAGCTCTTTCAACAGATATTATCATTGGATTCCCGACCGAGGATGATAATGATTTTGCCGATACTATGGATATACTGTCGACGGTGAAATTTGATAACGTCTACGCCTTCCTTTATTCTCCACGAGAGGGAACCCGGGCTGCTAAAATGGATGGCGCCGTGGACAGAAAAATAAAGGATGAGCGAATGGCAGAGCTTCTTGCTATGCAGGACAAGCTTTCCATCGAAAAGAATTTAGCCTATGAGAGTAGGGTAGAGCGTGTGCTGATAGACTCCTTTGAAATAAAGGACGACCGTCGTATCTGCTCAGGCAGAACACTTACCAACAAGCTTGTTTACTTTGAATCGCAGGCGGAAATAGGCCAATTTGTAAATGTAAAAATAACTAAAGCTTGCCCATATCATCTTATGGGCGAGGAAGAAAGATGAGGATATTAAAATGACAAAGATTATAGAGCTTGCACACGCACTTGGCGAGGAGATCGCTAAGAGCGATGAAATAAAGAATCTTGAGGCGGCAAAGGAAGAATTCCAGATGGATGCCGAGCTTCAGAACAAGATGAGCGAATACGAGACCGAGAGAATGCTCCTTGGTCAGGAGTTTGCAAAGGATCCTGCGGAGGCAGATCAGCGTGCTATTGCCGATCTGCGTGCCAGAATAGAGCAGCTTTCCTCCGAAATTGGATCGCATCCTAAGTATATTAAGTTTGCTGAGGCACAGAGAGCTATGAATGCTCTTATGGACGATGTAAATGCCGAGATAAAGTATTGTATCACCGGTGAGCGTCCCTCCGAATGCACGCACGATTGCTCCACCTGTAAGGGTTGTCATTAATTCATTCTGAAACTGTGAGGTATTTTGCCATATGGCAGAAGTGATTGTTATAGATAAGAGAAGTGACCTTACCAGCGTCACTCCTATGATGAAGCAATATCTTGAGGTTAAGGCACAGTACGAGGACTATATCCTTATGTACCGCCTCGGTGATTTTTACGAGTGCTTCTTTGAGGATGCTGTAATTGCCTCCCGAGAGCTTGAGCTTACCCTTACCGGCAGAGATTGCGGAGAGGGAAAGAGGGCGGCAATGTGCGGTGTTCCTTTCCATAAGGCAGATGTTTACGTTGGTCGACTTGTAGAGCGTGGCATTAAGGTTGCTATCTGCGAGCAGGTCAGCGATCCCAAGGAGTCCGCCGGCCTCGTTAAGCGTGAGGTTACCAGGGTGGTTACTCCGGGTACAGTTACCGATGCCTCGCTTCTTTCTGAGGGAAAAAATAATTTCCTTATGTCTATCTGCTTCACCGGCGGAACTGTGGGAATTGCTACCGCAGACGTTTCTACCGGCGAGGTTTCAGCTACTTATCTGTCGGGTAAGGACGCTATGACTCTGCTTCGCAATGAGATCGGCGCATATCAGCCCTCTGAGATTATTATAAACTGTAAGGCGGCTGAGGTATCCGATCTTGTTGGATTTGCCAAGGAGAGGTTTTCCTCGCTGATCACAGACAATCTTCAGCGTATGTTTGCTTATGAGAAGGCAAAGGAGCTTTGCCGCCGCCATTTTAAGGATGAGGCAAATAAGCTTACTGAGAGTGAGATGCTTCTTGCGGCAGGCGCACTTCTTGCCTACATAGAGGAAACGCAAAAGACAGACATTACCTTTGCAAAGGGAATTAACGTATATGCAAGAGGTCAGTATCTTGATATCGACCTCAATACCATACGAAATCTTGAGCTTGTGGAGGCTATGCGTGTTAAGACAAAGCGTGGCTCGCTTCTATGGGTTCTGGATAAGACCAAGACTGCTATGGGCGCACGACTTCTTAACTCATGGATTCTTCGCCCGCTTGTTGATCCTGTTAAGATTTCTCATCGACAGGGAGCCGTAAAGGATATATTTGCCGACAGACGTCGCCGAGACGAGCTTTCTGAGCTTCTCGACGGAATGTTAGATATTGAAAGACTTACCGCCAAGGCAGTTTACGGCACCGCAAATGCAAGAGATTTGAAGGCTATCGGCGAGAGTATTAAGCGTCTGCCTGAAATTAAAGCTTTAATTTCCACTTTTAGTTCTCCGTCACTTAAAGAGATTACACGAGAGCTCGACACACTTGATGATATTTATGAGCTCATAGATCAGGCAATAGATGATAATCCTCCCCTTACAATCCGTGAGGGCGGAATGATAAAGCAGGGCTTTAATGCCGACGTTGATTACTACCGTTCCATTAAGAACGGCGGTCAGGATGTTATGGCCACTATTGAGCAGAGGGAAAAGGATGCTACCGGTATAAAGACGCTTAAGGTTGCATATAACAAGGTGTTCGGCTATTATATCGAGGTGTCTAAGTCCTTTGTTGACCAGGTGCCTGAGCGCTTCGTACGCAAGCAGACGCTGACCAACTGTGAGAGATATATTACTCAGGAGCTTAAGGAGATGGAGAATACCATCTTCAGCGCAGATGAAAAGCTGGTTTCTCTTGAGTATCAGATTTTCGACAGCCTTCGTGCATTTGTCGCTGATAACAGAGAGCGAATCCGCAAGAGCGCATCTCTTGTTGCTGAAATAGATGTATATCGCTCGCTTGCCGAGGTTGCCAGCAAGAATAACTACGTTTGTCCCGAGGTCGATTTGTCCACAGAGATAGCAATCAAGGATGGACGTCACCCGGTTGTTGAAAGATTTGTAAAGGATTCCTACTTTGTACCTAACGATACGACTCTGGATACTTCTAAAAATAAAATTATGATTATTACCGGCCCCAATATGGCAGGTAAGTCCACCTATATGCGTCAGGTAGCAATAATTGCCGTTATGGCGCAGATCGGATCATTCGTTCCCGCACGTGAGGCGAGGCTTGGTGTTGTGGACAAGCTCTTTACGAGAGTTGGCGCATCAGATGATCTTGCATCGGGTCAGTCTACATTTATGCTTGAGATGACCGAGGTTGCCTCTATTCTAAAAAATGCCACCTCACGCTCGCTTATTATTTATGACGAGGTGGGCAGGGGAACAAGCACCTATGACGGTATGTCTATTGCCCGTGCGGTGGTTGAATATACCTATTCCAAGAAGATTGGAGCAAAGACGCTCTTTGCAACCCACTACCATGAGCTTACAGATATGGAGGGTGAGTTTGACGGTATTGTTAACTACAATATTGCTGCCAAGAAGCGTGGTGATTCAATTACCTTCCTGCGCAAGATCGTTCGTGGCGGTACCGATGATTCCTACGGTATTGAGGTTGCCAAGCTTGCCGGTGTGCCCAATGAGGTTGTTAAGAGGGCCAGAGAGATTCTTGCTGAGATTGAAACAGACAAGCCCGTCGTAAGGATAGAGCGAAGCGAGCCCAGCGTTGAATTCGATTTGTTCAGCGGAATCACTCAGTCCAAGGAGAGCGAGGTTGCCGATCGCATCAAATCGGTGGATATTAACACACTAACTCCTATTGAGGCAATGAATATGCTCTTTGAGCTTAAGAAAACACTTTCCGATTGATAGGAAAGAGAGAATAAATTATGGGAAAAATTAACGTACTTGATTTTGAAATTGCCAACCTTATTGCGGCTGGTGAGGTGGTTGAGCGCCCTTCATCTGTGCTTAAGGAGCTTATCGAAAATTCAATAGATTCAGGCGCAAGCAGTATCGTTGCTGAGATTAAAAGGGGCGGCGTTGCGCTTATTCGTGTCAGTGATAACGGTTGCGGTATGGATAAGGAGGATCTGCCTGTTGCTATCAAGCGCCATGCTACCAGCAAGATTAAGCAGCGTGAGGATCTTGAGAGCATTATGACCCTCGGTTTCCGCGGTGAGGCTCTTGCGGCAATTTCTTCTGTTTCTGCTGTGACCATCATTACCAAAACCGCAGAGGCTGACCACGGCTCTATGCTTGTCAGCGAGGGCGGAAAGATACTTGACATTTCCGAGGTTGGCTGCTCACAGGGAACTACTGTCGTTGTCGAAAACCTTTTCTTTAACGTACCGGCAAGACGCAAGTTTTTAAAGAAGGATTCCACCGAGGCTATGAATTGCGCCGCATTGGTAGAGAAGGTTGCGCTTTCACGTCCTGATATCTCTATACAGCTTTTAGTGGACGGAGAGGAGCGTTTCAAGACTCCGGGTGATAAGGATCTGCTTAATACCATTTATGCCGTATACGGCAAGGATTTTGCCTCTAAGCTTATTCCTGCAGACGGTGTTGCAAACGGCATTCATGTTCACGGTTATATCGGCAGAAGTGATAATGTCAGAAAAAATAGAAATTACCAGAATGTCTTTATTAATGGCAGATACGTGAAGAGCCTTACTGCAATGGCGGCGATAGAGAAGGCATATACCTCATATATTGCGCACGAGGCCTTTCCTACCTGTGTGTTGTTCCTTGATATGAGCCCCAACGCAGTTGATGTAAACGTTCATCCTGCAAAGCTTGAGGTAAAGTTTGCCAGCGAGCAGCCGGTCTTTGAGGCGGTTTATTATACCGTTAAAAGAGCGATAGAGGATCATGAATACCGCCCCGAAATGCAGCTTTCGTCAAAGCGTGGCAGTGATAAGAATCCTCTTGGAGCATTCGTGCCGATCGGTGAAGATACTAAGGGAAAGCAGATTTCCTTCGGCCTGTCTGACAAGCCTGCATATACCCCTGCGGTTTATACAAAGCCCGCTGTGAGCGAAAGACCTGCTATTGATTATACAAGACCTCTTAAGGTTTCATCCGGGGCAGGACAGGGCTTCGGTAAGAGTAGCGATGCGCCTGCGACAATGACTCCAAAGAGCTCTGTTGAACTGCTGCAGCGGTATTCCAAGGCTGAGCCTCAGCGAGATTATGCGCCGGCTGAACCTAAGCCGGTGGTGGAAATTCCGCTTCCCGAGATCAGGGTAGAGGAATCGACACCCGACTATAAATTTATTGGCGAAGCATTTAACTGCTACCTTCTCATTGAATATGACGGTGCTATGCTTGTTATTGATAAGCATGCCGCACATGAGAGGGTGCTCTTTGAGGATCTGAAGAAGATTACCGAGCGTGATGGCAGAGTTGCATCTCAGTCCTTGCTTCTTCCTATCACGGTGCTTCTTTCTCCCGATGAGCTTGCCACCGCCGGAGAGTTTAAGGACGAAATAAGCCTTGTGGGCTTTGAGTACGAGGTTCTTGACGATCACGTTGACCTTACCGCTATCCCGTCCTCAATAGGAAGCATGGAGGCAGAGTCGCTGTTTGCAAAGATGGTTGATGATATTATAGACGGTAAGGGTAATCCCGCCGTTACCGAAAGCATACGCAGAGAGCAGGCGCTTTACCAGATCGCTTGTAAGGCCGCAATAAAGGGTGGCAGGGTCTACGACAGATCGGTATCCGAATGGATTATTAAGAAGGTTCTCGAGCTTCCTGACGTAATAGTTTGCCCGCATGGCAGACCTATTGCATACAGATTGACTAAAACCGAGCTGGACCGCCAGTTTGACAGAATTAAATAATCATAGCAATAATGCTAATTGAAAGGTAAAATCAAATAAATGGGCAAATTCACGTTACTTAAAACCGAGGGCAAGGCCCGAAGAGCCAGATTTGAAACAGTCCACGGCATAATTGAAACCCCCGTATTCATGAACGTAGGTACATCTGCGGCAATCAAGGGCGGTATTTCTACAATGGACCTCAAGGAGGTTAATTGCCAGGTAGAGCTCTCTAACACATATCATCTTCATATCCGTCCAGGTGACGATCTTATATACCGTATGGGCGGACTTCATAAGTTCTTTAATTGGGACAGACCTGTTCTCACCGATTCGGGTGGATTCCAGGTGTTCTCGCTTGCTAAGCTTCGTAAGATCACCGAGGAGGGCGTTACCTTTAACTCTCATATGGACGGTAAGCGTATATTCATGGGTCCTGAGGAGTCTATGCAGATTCAGTCGCATCTTGGATCTACTATCGCTATGGCATTTGATGAGTGCGTTGAGAATCCCGCGCCCTATCAGTATGTAAAAAATTCTCACGAGAGAACTATTCGCTGGCTCAAGAGATGTCGCGCCGAGATGGATAGACTTAACGCTGAGGAGGGAACTGTTAACCCCAACCAGATGCTATTCGGTATCAATCAGGGGGGAACTTATGAGGATCTTCGTATTGAGAATATGAAGGCTATCCGCGAGATCGAGTGCGACGGATATGCTATTGGCGGACTCGCGGTTGGTGAGAGCGCAGATGTAATGTATCATATAATCGAAACCGTTGAGCCTTATATGCCTGTTGATAAGCCCAGATACCTTATGGGTGTCGGTACACCTCAAAATATTGTGGAGGCGGTTTATCGCGGGGTAGACTTCTTTGACTGCGTAATGCCCAGCCGTAATGCGCGCCACGGTAATTTGTTTACGTGGAAGGGAAAAATCAACCTTCTTAACGAAAAGTATGCCGAGGATGAGCGTCCAATAGCAGAAGAGTGCGGATGTCCCGCCTGCCGTAATTACAGCAGAAGCTATATACGCCATCTCTTTAAGGCAAGAGAGGCACTTGGTATGCGCCTGGCCGTGCTTCATAACCTTTACTTCTATAACGAGCTTATGCAGAAGATAAGAGATGCCCTTGACGAGGGTAGATACGAGGAGTTCTATCACACCTACGTTGATCTTCTTGCCGAGCGCAGAAAGGATTAAAATGGGATTTATTTCAAGGCAGTTGGAAAATATCTACCGTAGCATCCTGTTTAGACGTCATGACTCGGATGGCAGCATATTCTATTTTTCGCCGGATGATTTTGACGGTCTTGTGTCAGAGGATTTTTCCTTCAGGAGTAAAAGAGGACATCTTCTTAACGGTAGCTTTTATTACTACGGTAATCCTGACCGCAGCAAGCTTCTTATATTTGAGCACGGTATGGGTAACGGTCATCGCGGATACTTCCGCGAAATAGAGCTTCTTGCTAAAAGAGGATATTTTGTCTATTCCTATGATCATACCGGCTGTGAAAGATCCGAGGGGGAGCATATACATGGGCTTTCCGGCTCTCTGTCCGACCTTGATGACTGTATCCGCGCTTTGGTAGCTGAAAAGGGATATACAGAGGAGCAGATATCTGTTATCGGTCATAGTTGGGGTGGCTTTTCCTCGCTTAACATTCTTAAGTACCATCCTAATCTAAGTAAGATCGTGGCTATGTCTGGATTTATTTCTATTCCCGCAATGCAGAGCCAGATCGTTCCGTTCCTGTTTAAGCAGGCGAGAAGGGATCTTTTTGATCTGGAAAAGAGGACCAATCCCGGCTTTGCCGAATCAAATGCTGTTGAGGTTCTCGGTTCTACCGATCGCCCCGTGCTTGTAATACACTCTATGGATGATCGTACGGTAAGCTATAAGACCAACTTTAACGTTTTGAGCCGCAGTCTGATAGAAAAGACAAATATCGAATATATGCTTGTCAGCGGCAGTGGGCACAGTCCGCACTATACCTCTTATGCCTTTGCATACAAGGAGGACTTCTTTAAGGAGCTTAAAAGACAGCGTAAGCTTGGTTGCCTTGAAACTTCCGAGCAGAAGGAGGCCTTTGTCGATATATTCGATTGGTATGCTATGACCGAGCAGGACGAGGATCTTTGGGAGAAGATTTTTAAGTTTCTTGACAAATAATAAAAAGGAGAACCGTTTAGGTTCTCCTTTTTATTTATGCCCACCGCAGTTGCCGTCAAACATTCCTGTCATATCACAGAAATATTCTCCGTTTATTGCTTTAAAGCCAGCAGATTTCAGCAGAGTCTCGGGGGCAGAGTGGATTGATGCCTTGCAGGTGTGGATACCGCACAGATCTATGAAATTCATAGTAGCTCTGGTTAAAATAAACATCGCCTCAAAGTCATTTCTGTCACCGTATTCACGAATATCGTATATGTATCCAAACTCACTGATCTCAAACTGTGACATTCCCATCAGGTCGTTTGTATCGGCATCGTACATCAGATATGCAAAGGCATCGGGGCGAAATTCTGCGCCGAATATATGACAAATCTCATTCTGCCTCGTTTTTTCTTGTATAGGTGAGATTTTAAACATTACTTGTGTTCCTTTGTCGCCTTGTAAAGATAGTCCACCTCGCTCTGCTCAAGGTATCTCCATTTACCTACGGGAAGTCCGTCCAGCTTGAGATTACCGATAGAAACGCGTGAGAGCCTTTTTACGGTAAGCTCCGCCGCCTCACACATTTTTCTGATCTGCCTGTTTCTTCCCTCAAAAAGGGTGAACTTAAGCACGGTGCCGCTTTCGTCCTCGCCGGTAACAACAACGTCAACCGGCTTGATCTTGTAGCCGTCAATAACGAGGGCAGAGGTGAGTATATCGTACTGTGCCTGGCTTACCTCGCCGCCGACCTTTACACGGTAAACCTTTGGTATGGTGTGGCTGGGGTGAGTAAGGCGATTCTTTAGCTCACCGTCGTCGGTGAGAAGGATCATACCCTCGCTTATCATATCAAGTCTGCCTACAGGATATACTCTTGCATCTACACCGTCAAGCAGGTCGGTGACGCACTTTCTTCCTCTGTCATCGGTAGTGGAGGATAGATAGCCTCTGGGCTTGTTAAGCATAATATAGGTATATTTACGCTTTTCGTATCTGATGCGCTTTCCTTTATATGCAACCACGTCGGCTACGGGGTCAATTTTCATTCCGATTGTCGCAACGTGTCCGTTAACCGAGAAGCTTCCTCTCTCAATTTCAGCCTCCGCCGCTCTTCTGGACATAAGTCCTGTGTCAGCTATAAATTTTTGCAGTCTTTGTTTTTCCATTGTTTTCTCCGTATTTTAGTCAAATATTGAAAGGATCTTTTTGAAAAGTCCAACATTTTCTTTTTTATTAACCGATTCTGTTGCCACAAGCGGTATTCTTGTAACAACCTCTTCGTCAATACTGTATATTATTTCTCCAAGACGGTCTCCCTCCCGGATAGGTGCAATCGCATAGCGTACTAATCTGACCTGTTCGTTGATATTGCGATCTGCACGCTCAACTATCATATCGAATCCGCTTTTGTTCGTTACAGTAATACAATCCTTTTCGCCGTCGATTACAGGCAGCTTATATATGTGATCATTTTCGGTCGATATAATAACTTTTTCAAGAGTTGCAAAGCCAAAGTTCAGCATGGCAGTGTGATCCGCCCAATCGCTCGGAGCATTAAGTGTTACAGTAATAAATCTTAATCCGTCTCTTTCGGCTGCGCTTACAAGGCATCTGCCGCTTTTTTTGGTAAATCCGGTTTTTACTCCTATGCAGCCGTCGTATTGATTAAGCAGCTTGTTGTGGTTAACGTATGTTCTGCTTCGCTCCTCGGTAGCAAAGGTTTTTTTATAGGTAGAGGTGATTTCGCAGAATTTCTCGTTCCTCATAGCCTCAGCTGTGATTCTTGCAAGGTCAAGGGCGGTGGTGTAATGCTTCTTGTGGTCAAGCCCGTGTGGATTGGTAAAGTGTGTGTCACTCAGGGCGAGCGAAGCTGCCCTTTCTTTCATTATGGATGAAAATCCGTCAACATCGCCACCTATATGACAAGCGATAGCAACGGCGGCATCATTTGCGCTTTGTAACAGCAGGGCATATAAAAGCTCCTCCACTGTCAGCTGATCTCCCAGCCTCAGGTATGCCGACGAGCCCTCTGTGCCAATGGCGGAGTCATCGATATCCACGACCTCGTCTAGTTTGCACGTCTCAAGAGCAATCAGCGCGGTCATGATTTTTGTAGTGCTTGCCATGGGCAATCTTTGATCAGCATTTTTTGCATATAAAACAAGATCGCTTTCCGGTTGATAAAGCACGGCCGCCCTTCCGCTTACCGAGGGATATGCGCTACGGTGTTCACCAAATGCGTATATGGTAAGAAATGAAAAAATCACAGCAGCAAGCAGAAGAATTATTACATATAGGTTAAGATTCGTTTTTTTCACGTTGCATCTCCTTTTTTCTTATTTTTTGAAAAAAGGGATTTCTATATGCATTGAAATTTATGACAGCACCTTTTTGACCTTGTCAATTATCTCAGGGGATTTTTCAATTAACTCTGCAATCTTTTCGACACTTCCCGTGCCACTGTTTATGTGGATAAGATTTACCTCGGCATCTCGTCCTACCGTCAGAAAGGCAACCGGGGTAATGGACAAGCCGCTGCCTCCGCCACCTCCGAAGTTCTGATCGGAATCAGTGTGTGTTTTTTTAAAATCAATTCCACCGGTTGCTATACCCATGGTGATTTTTGATACCGGAATTACCGTAACTCCGTTTGGAGTAGTTATCGCATTACCAATCACGGTTTCTGAGTCGGTAAAGCTTTTAATGCCATCCATTGATGCCCTGATAATGTCACTCATTTTATTCTCCGACATATTCTTCTTCCTTTGCCTTCTTTTCTTTACTTATGTCACGTCTTACAATGAATAATGCGTAAATAAGCTGAAAAAGAGCCAGTTTAACAGTAAGATAAAATTGCGTTTTTTTAATGTCGGGGGATGAAATGATTGCATTATCCTCGATATGAAGATTGATGTCCCTGGATCCTAAATAGGCTATTAGGGCGTATATTAATCCGTGGTATCCGTATAGCTTTATGATGGTTGACACGCTGAAGCTTGATATATTGCAGGGAAGTATTATTCTTTTAATTACAAGCTTGCTTTTGCTGATTCTTCTCAAAGCATTTGAGACAATCCTAATATAGGATAGGATGCCAAGCTTCGTATTTTCCTCTTTTTTAGAGGATTTGTTTTCATCGAAATCGGATAGATGTATGGCAATCAGAGGCAGATGGAACTCTAATCTGAAATTGTTTTCCTGTATAATTCTGACCCATACAGTACGAGTCATAATATAAGCGAATAAAAACAATAGAATAAGTCCGATCTGCGCTCCTGCCATATATCTCCTTAAATATCCTCTACGATATCATCCTCAGCCGAATGAGATTCCTCGTATGTGTCACAGGACTCCGCTGCCTGCTCCTCGACAGGATTTGCGTCACTAACAATAAGCTCTTCATCGGAAATGGAGATCTGTTCGTTTTCAACTACATCGGCGGCTTCCTCAGCGCCATCCATTCTTGCAAACATAGCCTTAATTTCCTCGGCGGTCTGGGGCAGAGCATCAATACTGGAAAGCCCGAATGCACGAAGGAAGTCGGAGGTAGTGCCGTAGAGCATCGGTCTGCCGGGGGCGTCAAGGCGTCCCTTGGATTCGATAAGTCCTCGGTCAATAAGGTTGTTCATAGCATAGGAGGAGTCAACGCGGCGAAGGGTGTCGACGAACACTCTTGTAACCGGCTGATTATACGCAACGATTGCCAGCGCCTCCATTGACGAGGAGGAAAGGCTGCCGCTCTTTTTAATACCAAGCGCATCACGTATCTCGGTAAGATAATATTTCTTGGTACAGAGCTGACAGGAATCTGCGTATGTAAGAAGGATTACGCCTCTGGGAACATCAGAGTTGTTGTATATTTCAGAGTATTTGGATACCAGCTCCTTCATCTTAGAGGGAGTGGATTCAAACACTCTTGCTAGTGTTGCATATGTAATAGGATGTCCTGCGGCGAAAAGTATAGCCTCGAGCGCCTCCTCAAATACAACAGGGCGCTCAGCCTCTACTACCTCGGCTACAGCTGTGGGCGTAGCCTCCGCTTCTGTGACTTCTTTAATTAATTCACTCATTTGTTATTTTCTTCCTTTTCGCTGTCGGTATTTTCTGTGCTAACAGAATCAAACTCGCTCTCTGTTGCCTGAGAGGGATCGTAATCGGGGTTGAGTATGAACATCATATCAAGACCTTTTTCGTTATATTCTACCACATCCTCAACTACTGTTACGGTGGTTATAAGTACTCTTCTGAGCTTGATAAGCTCAAGTATACCCATAAATCTTGCTACCAGCTCGGAGCGTGACTCTGAATCCTTAAGCAGGCAGAAGAGCGATGCCTCACCCTGTACTTCAAGAAGCGAAACCATCTGATCAATCTTTTCCTCTACAGATACGACCTTCCTCTTAATAAGCGGATTAACAAGCTCTGTGGGGTTCTTTGCCGCATCGGCAACCTTCATTCGCTTTAGGACAGAATCCAGCGCCTTTACCAGCATATTTGCATCCAGATTTAGCGGCAGTCCTCTTTCCGGAGGAATCTCATCGGTTCCCTTAACGTATCTACCCGAGTATTCGTCATATCTTGGACGAAGCTCGTTTGCCACAAGCTTTGCCTGCTGATAAAGCATCAGCGCATCAGCGATCTCACGTCTGGGGTCGTTTTCGGTGCCCTCCTCGTGGGGCAGAAGCATACGGCTCTCAATAAGCATCAGCTCGCTGGCCATAACGATAAATTCGCTCGCCACGTCGGGGTCCATTTTCTGCGCCTCTTCAATATATTCCATATACTGATCGCAGATGAGCGAGATAGGTATATCGGTAATGCTGACCTTGTTTTTGCTTATAAGTGTAAGCAACAGATCAAGCGGCCCCTCAAATTGATCGAGGCGGTAGGTTAATTGTTCAATCATAAAAGCTCCTTATAAAAGCGTCAAAGTTTAAGGAAGGGAATAAGCTGCCAAAAGCCTAACATCAGCTGGGATACCCATGATATGGCCGTGCCCAGCATTCCGGACAGGGAGAAAATTCCCGCCAACCAATACAGAATTGGAGAATTGGCAACGAAGGGAAGCATTCTAACACCCATAGCGGCATATTCGCCAAGCAACAGCCAGACAAGCACACCGTAATAGATTTTTCTTTCATACTTCATAACCGCGAAGTAGGCTTTGGGTGGAAGTATAACGTAAAGCAGTCTAGAACCATCAAATGGTGGGATAGGCAAAAGGTTGAATAAGCCAAGACCGATGTTTACCGAATGAAAAATGAAGATGAATAACAAAAGGTTTTCTATAAAGTAATAGGTAAAATCCTTTTTTGCAAAGGGAATATCTCTTACGCATGCAAAAACCAGGAGATAAACAAGGGCAGAAACAAAAGCGAGTATTATATTAGATATGGGGCCCGCTGCCGCTGTTATAGCAAAGCCCTTTTTGGGATCCTTAAAGTTTCTTGAATTGACAGGTACCGGCTTTGCCCATCCTACATGGAACAGTATCATGCAAAGCGTGCCGTAAGGATCCAGGTGCTTTATAGGGTTCAGGGTCAGCCTGCCCATGTTTTTTGCAGTGTCGTCGCCAAGCCTGTAGGCCGCATATCCGTGACAGTATTCGTGTACGGTCAGTGCTATAAGCGCAGCCAATGCAGACAGAATATAGTATATCACGTTATTCATTATTAATCCTCTTATGAGTTAAGAAATTGCATCAAAGATTTTTTTCCACACCTCGTCCTTGCCTTCACGGGTAACCGATGAGAAGGGAATAATCTCTATTCCAGTGCCCTCAAAGAACTCAGCATGCAGCTCGTCTATCCTGTTTTTCAATGCGGTCTTCGACAGCTTGTCGGTTTTTGTTGCCACAAGAATAAAAGGAATTCGGCGCTCCAGCATCATATTGATCATCATAATATCGTCATCGCTGGGACCGGTTCTAATATCCATAAGCTGAATAACCAGTTTCAGCGCATCGGATGAGGGGTTTTTAACAAAATAATCCTCGGTAAGCGAGCTCCAGGAGCGCTTAG
>JAGCLY010000069.1 GCA_017646745.1 Clostridia bacterium | reverse complement strand
GGAAGGGGGGTATTCGTCTTTGACGAAGATACCCACCCCCTGTTCTCGCTGCGGCTCGGTCGCGCTCGGGGAAAAACAACACTCTGTTGTTTTCTGACGCCCTCACGCCGCTTCGCTACCTGAAGAGCGAGCTCTTCGATCTTCGGGTGGGGTATGCGAACCCCATTTTGCGACTCAAAGAGTCACAGAGGGGCGTTCGAGAGCCTCTGACTGTGGCAAAAAATAAAGGACACCCACAAGGAGTGTCCTTATTTTTTGGCGCAGGAAGAGGGATTCGAACCCCCGTGGCTTTTGGCCTAACGGTTTTCAAGACCGCCTCGTTGTGACCGCTTCGATATTCCTGCATATATATGATGCAGTATAACGCATCATATATATGCAGTCCTAGTTCGAAGTGACTCGCGAAATTTATTTCACGAATCCGCTTCGCATACCCCACGATGCCGTGTCAAGCTCGCTTGTAAGCGGTAAGTGTGGGTATCTTCGCCAGGGGCGAAATATTCCTGCTGATGCATTTCTGCTCATAAACCTATTTAATTTGTACCGTTGGCTCTGAAAAACGTGTTTTTCAGAATCCGCTTCGCATACCCTACGAAGTCAACGGGGAGATCGCTTACCAGTGACGAATGTGGGTATTCTTGTCGTAGACAAGATATGCCGTTACAGCCTTTTAGGATTGTAATTTATTAAATTTTATCCCTTCAATTAATTTCTATGGAATAATTATCATCTTTATTCCATATAATTAAACGAAAGAACAAATTTCTTTGTATATCATATCACAAAACAAAGGCAATGTCAATATAAAAACTTAGATTTTTTCAAAAAAGAGAAAAAAGGTATTGACATTTAAGATAAGTGGTGATATAATATAATGGCGATTAGGAAATCTAAGGTCGTTATATGCCGGAATGGCGGAATTGGCAGACGCCCGGGACTTAAAATCCCGTGAGATTAATTTCTCGTACCGGTTCGACCCCGGCTTCCGGCACCAATCATATCGCGGAGTGGAGCAGTCTGGTAGCTCGTCGGGCTCATAACCCGAAGGTCATGAGGTTCAAATCCCATCTCCGCAACCAAAAGAACTCAATTACCCATTCGGGTGATTGAGTTTTTTCTTTTTTGGTTGCCGAGATTTATGGGATTTGAACCTCACGACTTGCGCTCTATGAGCGCGTCCCTTTGGGACTCGGGCGAATAACTTGCGACCTAAGGAAAAACGATTGATAATCGTTTTTTCGACGGTTGACACCGCAGAGCAAGGAGTTGGCGAAGCGAGTGTATCGAGCGACAATCAACGACTATGCAGCTTGTGCGGATGGTCATGATACGGCTTTGCCGCGCTTCAAATCCCATCTCCATTGTCAAAAAACGTTTGTAGTACCGATCTGACTTGTATCAATCCAAGCACACGCGACGGTGCCCAAAATATAAGTAATTAATAGACTTAAAAAATATTGCTATTACGACAAAAATGTGATATAATGCATTTAAACTTTATGGAGGTGTTTATATGAGCGAAATCAAACACGAGTCAATCGACAACATACCTAAAAGCCACAAAAAAGAACATGAGAACTATGAATACTATCGTCGCAAGTTTGTACCTTTCGGCGTTGCTAAGAACTCTTTGGTTAGCATTTATGAGATACCCCCCAAAAAAGCGGCATATCCCTATCATTTTCATCACAACAATGAAGAAACATACTATATCATTAGCGGCGAAGGAATTTTGAGAACTCCAAGTGGCGAACGCAAAGTTTGTGCAGGAGATCTGCTTTTCTTCCCTACCGGCGAGGATGGTGCACATAAGTTGACAAATTCATCCGACACAGAAAACCTTGTTTATATCGATTTTGACGTAGTACACGATATAGATATTACAATCTATCCTGATTCCGATAAAATTGGTGTGTGGGGTATGGGAATAAACAAGCTTTACTCAAATGCAGATAATGTTGATTATTACGAAGGTGAATAAAGCATGAAATACATAAAATCTTGTGGTTTTGTTGTTTTTAAACGAATAGAAAACGTGAATTATTACTTAATAATCAAAAGTCTAAATGGTGATGTTGGTTTTTCTAAAGGGCATATGGAGTCTGGAGAAAGCGAGCTCGAAACGGCTGTTCGTGAGCTGAAGGAAGAAACAGGTGTTGACGTTAAAGTTATTCAAGGTTTTAGGCGACAAATCGAATATGAGTTGCGTAGAGTACCTGATACAATAAAGCAATCGGTATATTTTCTTGGCGAATGTACATCAGATAAAATAATTTGTCAAGAGTCGGAGGTTGCAGAAGCAAGTTTTGTTTCTTACCAAGATGCATTAAAGATATTAACTTTTGAAGAAACAAAAAACATTTTGAAGGATGCAGAGATATTTATTCGTTCTAATTAAGGAGTAGGCAATAATATTATTGACAGATGTCAATCCAAGAGTAGTACAGCAGAGGCTCGGTCACTCGGATGTGAATATAACCCTCAATACATATACTCACGTACTCCCCGAGATGGATATAGATGCCGCCGCAAAGTTGGATGCTATCATGCTGAGGAAGGCATAAGAGAAAGACGATGATTCATAAAGAGTCATCGTCTAAAAAAACGACTCTTGGCCGTAGAGTCGTCCTGAAGATATAATGCACATATCACCATTGTGCATTTTTGTTTTTATGCGCTTTCTGTCATCGTGCCGTATAATAGCTTGTCTAACACATCGTCTGAGAGACATCTTTGATAGTATTTTATTGGAATATCTGCGTGATACTCTGATAACAGTTTAGGATAAATCTTTGCATAAGTAACAGTCGCATCCAACAGAGAGCCATGTTCTTTGCTTTCTGCTTTTTTAACTTCTTGCTTGTTAGGTTTCTGCTGCTTGCCATCAATAATTACAACGTCACGATTTTGAAGCATAGGAGCAATTTTAGATAGGAAAAAGTGAGAAGTAGAATAATACAACCCCTTACAAACATATCTTTTGGGTACAAGAAGTATTGTTTCTCCACCTATTACCAAACTTTTACCATGATAAATTTTCCAACAATGTTCCTCAAAATCCCAGTAGTATTTTGTTGCTGTTGAATATACGGTAGGTATACCCCATAGCTGACACTGCTGAATAGTATATTCGGATAGTGGCTTGTACAAAACGTTCAGCAACATGTCGGACATACAATCCCTTTCAAATCTGGGCATTAATATGGGAATATCAATGGCTTTTTCAAGTGGTATACCGTCAGTAATAAGACGACGTAAACCTGAAAGGGTTTTTATCATTCCTTCGGCTGTTTTTGCTTTACCATTTCTGCCGTTTCCATATCCAAGACGTGCCTCGTTGCGCTCTCCTAAATGGCTGAGGTGACGATAAATTTCAGGGACGTTATCGTCTTTTAAAACGGTGTATAATTTCCCGAAATAGTCACTTATTGTTGCACTACATGTTTTTGATAAATCGTCGTTGCAACATTCAATTAAACATGGGTCAATAAATAAAAGGCTATCTCCCTCAATGTTAATATCGACGAAATCGATATCATGGTGACCCGAGATGTTCAGGCCAAACTTTTGTGAAAAATTAACTTTTTTAAGCATAATTTCCTCCGTTTTTTAAAAGTATTAAAAAAAGAAAGGAAAGATTAAAAAATTAACAATTTGTTAACACAAACGGTGCATGTAGGTGATATAATAGTTCTGTATTGATTGAATTACATGCCCATCAGTGATTTCAATCCCCCCTCTATAGCCAGAGCAACTGTAGCGGCCACTACTTTTGTTCTGGTTTCTTTTTTTGTGTAATTTACGAGATAAATAAAAAAACCGCCTATTTAAGGCGGCAGCTAATATTTCTTTGCTATTAATCGTCGAAAAATGCGTTAAATGGCGTTTCCTAAGAATGTTCGCATAGGATCTGTCTCCTAAATATTTATCTCACTTAGAATATACACTATAATCTATAGAAAGTCAATAGCTTTTTTGAACAAAAACACAGTGTTTACAAAAAGTTTACATTTTTGAATGAATAACGGACTTTAAACAACATAAAAGTTTTATGCGGAGTGTGTATTTTGCTAGATATTGTTTCTTATGATCTTCCGTGGTAATACCATAAGGATAATAAAAAAATGAATTTAACCTATTACTTTTTGTGCGTGTCGGTCGGGTTTTTCTACGGTTTTATGGCTAAAAACCCAGGGCTGACAAGGCTTTCGAAGCCAAGGCATAGATCGTTTTATCAGCTCATAACCCGAAGGTCATGAGGTTCAAATCCCATCTCCGCAACCAAAGAAACTCGGAACACCGTTTGGTGTACCGAGTTTTTTCTTTTCTTTGGTTGCCGAGATTGATGGGATTTTGAACCTCACGAGCTACGCTCTATGGCCGAGCATTCAAGCAAAGCGCAGAATGCCGTCGGGGTCTATGTCCGACACCGCAGTGTCGGCATACTGCGTCATTCGTCGTGTCCGCCCGACGAATAGCAGATAACCCGCCTCGCTCACGCAATCTTTTACTATGCGACTTGTGCGGTGTGTCATGAGGTTCAACACGACACAAAAGCAGACGGGGCAATGAAAAATCCCATCTCCGCAGCTTCATCTTTTAACCTTCACACATTCTCCCTGTGATTTCGTTTTATGATCACCCATAAAGCTAACATCTGTGTGTCTTGTGTTCTGTTTTTTATTGCAATTTTATTAATAACATTTAATTACATATACTTGATAAAAAAATATCAAAAAATATTAAGAAAACTATTGCAAAAATCTTGATTTTATGTTATAATTAGCGAAATTTGTCAATGCGATTTTGTTGCGTGGCATGGTTGGCTTGGTTATACTGCGACCAAGCGAATTTTTCGATGAAGATAAATTTTATATATAAAGGAAATACGAAAATTATGAAAGAAATTAAGAAGGTTGCAATACTTACCGCCGGCGGTGACTGCCCCGGTCTTAACCCCGTAATTCGTGCAGTTACCAAGACTGCAATCACCAAGTACGGTCTTGAGGTTATGGGTGTTCGTCACGGTTACTTCGGACTTTATCACGGTGATTTTATCAAGCTCGGTCTTGAGGACGTAGAGGACATTTTCACCAAGGGTGGTACTATTCTTTACAGCTCTAACAAGGACAACCTGTTCCAGTATCCCGTAAAGGATGAGAACGGCAATCTCGTTCGTGACGAGAATGGCAAGCTTGTTTACGAGGATGCCTCTGACGTTGCAGTAGAGAACCTTAAGAAAGCAGGCATTGATGCGATCTTTATTCTTGGCGGTGACGGCTCTCTTACCTCTGCAAGAGATTTTGCACGTAAGGGTGTAAAGGTTATCGGTATTCCCAAGACTATCGACAACGACCTTGCACACACCGATTATACATTTGGCTTTGACACCGCGGTTACCGTTGCAACAGACGGCCTTGACAGAGTACGTACCACCGGTATGTCTCACCACAGAATCATGGTTGTTGAGATCATGGGTAGAGGCGCAGGCTGGATGACACTCCACGCGGGTATTGCAGGTGCGGCTGATGCTATTCTTATTCCCGAGATCCCCTACGACATCAACAAGGTTGCAGAGAAGATTCAGAAGGATAAGGCTAACGGCAAGGACTTCTCCATCGTTGCAGTTGCTGAGGGCGCAAAGTCGCTTGACGGTAAGCAGGTTGTTTCCAAGATCATTGAGGACAGTGCGGATTCTATTCGTCTTGGCGGTGTTGGTGCGCTCGTTGCTGATCAGCTTGAGAAGCTTACCGGTTCTGAGGCAAGAGCAACAACTCTTGGTCATATTCAGCGTGGCGGTACTCCTACCTCTCGCGACAGAATTCTTTCTGCACGTTACGGATATGCGGCTGTAGAGCTTTGCATGAACGGTGGCTTTGGCAGAATGGTAGCGCTTAGAGGCGACAAGATCATAGACGTTTCTCTTGAGGATGTAATCGGTCAGAAGACCAAGAACGTTGATCCCAATGGCGAGTACGTAACCCTGGCAAAGGCTATGGGCATCTGCTTCGGTGACTAATTTTTAACCAATTAATATTTGAAAGCAGTTTTGTAGATAAAAAAGGACGAGATTTTCCTCGTCTTTTTTTCACACATTGTTGCTATTCGCCTCGCTCATAATGATGCTGCTCCCTTTGGTCGCAATGATGTGATGCTTGACCACTACATCATTTTTTACATTTATCAGCTTGAAAATATCAGCAATTTATGATATAATTTCAGTAAACACAAACTCAGACAGGTGTATAAGGCTGTGATTACAGAGCTTCGCAAACGATACGGGCGAGGATTTTTCGCTTTACACGGGCTATTACACAGATGAAAGGGGAAGATATTTTCTTGAGCATTTCAACCGAGATTGGTTCGGCGGCTGGTCGTCTGAGGATACAACCTTCTGGCATGAAATTAAAGAGAAAGTATACACGCTGCTTTATAATATGGAGCAGGATTGACCCACAGGGGGCTAACAAAAGGTAAGGAGAGGGAAAATGAGTTGTGATCTCCACACACATACAAATCATTCCGACGGTAGTTCGACACCAAGAGAGCTTGCCGCCGAGGCAAAAAGGCTAGGCTTAATAATTGCCTTGACTGACCATAACACGGTGACAGGTTTGCCGGAGTTTTTAGACGAGGCGGATAGGTTTGGATTTACTGCCATAGGAGGCACAGAGCTGTCAACCGTTTACGGGGGCAAGGAATTTCACCTGCTGGGGCTTTTTATCGAGCCTAAATTTTATGATGAGGTCGAGCGCCTTTGCACAGAGTATCATATGCTGAAGGAGCAGAGTAATATTGCGCTGGTCAACCGTCTTTGTGAGGCGGGGTACAGACTTGATTATTCTGTAATAAAGTCGAGGAATGTGAAAGGAAACGTAAATCGTGCCCACATTGCCGCTGAGCTTGTAGAGCAGGGATATGTAGGCTCTATAAATGAGGCGTTTGACAGGTTGCTGGACGAAAAATGCGGCTTTTACATTCCACCCAAAAGGCTGGAGCTTTCCGATGCAATAAGATTCCTTAGAGGAATAAAGGCCCTGCCTGTTCTTGCTCATCCGCTGAAGGAGGTTGATGCAGATTATCTGCGATCTATGCTGCCGGACCTGATAGATGCAGGACTTGTAGGTATTGAAACCATGCATTCCTCCTATTCGGACGAAAAGATAACTGTGTCCAAGGAAATAGCAAAGGAGTTCGGTCTGTTGGAAAGCGGAGGCAGCGACTACCACGGAAGCATAAAGCCGGGTGTAATGCTTGGAGTAGGCAAGGGAAACCTTAATATTGACGATTGCGTTTACCACGCTTTTAAAGAGTACCGTGAAAAAATGATATAAAAAGCGCCGATGAGCATTTCACTTTGCTCATCGGCAATTTTTATTAAATAAGCTTTGAGAAGCCGAAGCTGTTTACCAGACCCTCGATTCTGTGGCCCTCCTTGCACATAGGGCACTCATGTGGTGCGTATGAGTTGTAGCCGGGAATATCGTTAGGATTAAATGCAGATACAACGTTGTATCCCATAAAGCTGTCTTGGGTGGCAAATATTGAGGAGATTCCTGCAACTCTTCCGCCATAGTAGGTTATTGCCTCTATGGCAGATTTTGCGGTATATCCTGTTACCACGGATGCGGCAAGAATAAGCACATTTTTGCCGGTAATTGCGGGCGCGATATTGTCACGGAAGATTATCTGGCTACCAGATGTGTACTCGGGAGTGATAACGTATATGGTCTTGTGTGCGTTGAGATTCATAAAGTTGTTGTTAGTTAACTCTTCTGCAAGGCAGGTGCCAATAACCTGTGTTCCGTCAAGACAGAGAATGGTATCGATAATTGTTGTGGACTGATAATAGGAGAGGATTTCCTCTGCAATAGCCTTTGCCTCCGACAGACGGGATTTCTGCATCGTAACGTCAATAAAGTAATTTATATGGCTGTGGCTGGTTGCGAAATGTCCCTTTTGCGCACGCAGAAGCAGGTTCTGCCGCTTTGTCGCTATGGTATAAATACTGTTTGGCATGGTCTATCTCCTTATTCAATCTCTATAAGCTGATATTCACGGCTTCCGTATCCAAGCTCTGTTGCCGCCTCAATGGTATGAACGCCATTTCTCGACTCAATACGCTCGATAAGATGAGGCTTACCGGGATCCGAGCAGGCATAAACGAGGTCGATGCAGGCCTGATCTATAGCAATAGGGTCATCTGAAACGAGAACTCCGATATCTGCGATGCAGGGATCCTCTGCAACTGCGCAGCAGTCGCAGTCGACGCTCATATTTTTCATTACGTTTACGTAAACAATATTGCCCTTGAAATACTCAACCACAGAGTTTGCCGCATCTGCCATAGATTCAAGGAAGGCATCATGATCTGCGGTCCAGATATTTGCAGGCTCACCTGCGCCGTGAATGTATGCCTTGCCAAAGGAGGATGCCACACCGATGGAAAGTTGCTTCAGCGCACCGCCAAACCCGCCCATAGGGTGTCCCTTAAAGTGGGAAAGAACGAGCATTGAGTCGTAGTTTTCAATGTTTTTTCCAACGTAGTTTTTCTTGATAACTCTGCCGTTCGGAATATTAAGCTCAAGGTCTGGGCCCTCACCGTCCAAGATATCAACGGGGAAGTATTTTGTCCAGCCGTGGTCATCAAAGAGTTTTACGTGCTTTTTGGTGGTGTTTCTCTCGCCCTCATATGCGGTGTTGCACTCAACAACGGTGCCACCAACGTATTCAACAACAGGCTTCCAAAAGTCAGGGCGCAGGAAGTTCTGGTTGCCTTTCTCGCCGGAATGAACTTTAATTGCTACCTTTCCGGGGAGATTTTTGCCAAGCTTTTTATACAGCTCAAGCACCTTCTTGGGCGTGATTGTTCTTGAAAAGTAAACAATAGGTTGCATATTAACCCTCCTTGTTGGAAATTTGACGCTCAACCGCAGCAATTCTATCCGAAAGCGGCGGATGACTATATTCGAGTAAAACGCTTATACGTGTGGGAGCGAGCTCGGCAAAGTTCTCTCTTGCAAGCTTCTTAAGCGCGACTATCATAGCCTCGCCGTATCCCTCGGATACCGCCTGCTTATCGGCACGGTACTCGGCCTTGCGACTGTATGCGTTGATTATCATAGAGGTTAGTGGCTGTATTAGAGAGATAAATATGCCGGTAAGTATATAGGCGAAGCCGTAGTTGACATCGCTGAATCCAAATGCGGTGTGAAGCGAACCCTCGCGTACGCTGATCCAAACAGCTACTGCCATAAGCAGCAGGTTGCCGATGTTCATAATCTGCATTTTCATCACGTCCTTGTGTAATCCGTGTCCAAGCTCGTGGGCGAAAACTGCGCAGATCTCATCGGGAGTCATGGCGTTTACGAGATTATCGTAAAGAACTATTGTTTTTGTGCTGCCAAAGCCGGAAAAATATGCATTAAGCTTTGTCGTACGGCGAGAAGCGTCCATAACCTTGATGTCACCAACCTTGTATCCGTGGCTGGTAAGCAGATTCATGAGATTGGTGCGAAGCTCGCCCTCTTCAAGCGAGGTAAACTTGTTGCCGATACGGCTGAGCACGGGATAGAGGAAGGACATAAGCAGCGAGAACAGGAAGAGCACTACTGTAAGCAGTATGATTATGTAATCCTCAAGCCAGGAGTGCAGGAGCGCTATAAGGAATCCGAGGAAGAGATTTAATGCCAGCGAAACTATAAGTCCACGAATCTTATCCACAACAAATGTTTTAATAGTTGATTTGTTGAAGCCGTATTTCTGCTCGATAACCATTGTAGAGTAGTAATCAAAGAAAAGACCTACAACGGTGCTTACCAGGGTATCAAGGAGAATTACCGACAGCACCTGCCACACAAGCTTATCCGGAAAGAGTGATGCAAAGGCTGAAAATGCGTTTGTGAACAGGAGAACCAAAACCACGGCAAGAGATGCGATGCCGGATAAAAGATCAAGTCTCGAATGCTCAGCCTGATAGCTGCGCCATTTTGTATAGGTTTCATCGTCGTAGACGTCACCGACGTTTTCGGGAATAGGATTCTTGGCGGATTTGCGCTTAAATAAATTTAATAGGATCGGGAAAAATCCGCCGATCAAGGCCAGAATTATTACAAGCATTTTTTCTTTCATGTTATTTATCTTCCTTCCTTTCTTTCTATTTTACGGTTCGTTGAATTTTTATTCGATTTGAATGCCGCTTCTGTAAAAGGTTTTTGCGTCTTTTGTTTTTTTTCATTATATCATATGTTTGATAGAAATTCAATAAGAAAATAAATAACTCATACATTCTGTGCAAAAAAAGAAAAAGACAGTTTCTTTCGAAACTGTCTTTTTGGCAGGGGCGGAAGGACTCGAACCCACGACCCATGGTTTTGGAGACCAGTACTCTACCAACTGAGCTACACCCCTATGCACCAATACATTATACTAAACTTTTGTGCATTTGTCAAGTGTTTTTTCAAAAAAACTGATTTTTGTGCTGAAAATGTATTTCTGTCGGTTAAAATGATTTAATAGGTTTTGCAAATGCATGATTAGAGTCGAAAAACAATTTGTATTTATTTGGCATAAACAAGATCAAAAACAATGAAAATGCAAATAAATGACAACTATAATTGTCAAAACATATTAAAACCTTGTTTTCCAAGCACATCAAGACTTAGGATATCATCTATTTTTATGGTAGTGCCGCTGATGAGAGTTATTTCTCTTGCCGCCTCGTTGATTTTGCCTATTTCATCAACAACGGTGACATATGCGCCGCCGCCTTTTTTGGGGTCAGGGCGAAAATAGGTTATTGCAGCTCTGGTATCGGGTGGAGATGAGAGTAGGTCGGTCAAGGATTGGTTAATACGCTCTACCTCATATTCGTCAAGCTCGATCCTTCGGTCGGTCAGCCTTGCGGTTTCTTCAACAGCATCCTCGTATCCTGATAGGGCAGAGTAGGGGGCAAACTGCGCCGCACGGTCGGATTTTGACATTTTCGGTCTTGACAGGGAGGTATGATGGGGCAAATTTATGATTTGCGCATATTTTTCGTTCATTAAATCTCCTCCCTCTTTTTATGCCTTGTGACCGCCTATTTGGCTGTTGCGATCTATGGCGGTTGCGCCCTCCTCCAGGCTCATTCCCCGAATTATGGCATTTCCGCCGAATTTCTTTCGTATGGCAATTACCGCCTTTTGCTTTTGTTTTTCTTTTGCGTAGCTTTCCTCGCTTTTCTGATCTTTCGCTTGCTTTTCCTCATAATTTGTGAAAAAATCAAGCTGTACTGCGCCCTTTTCCTCGTTTCGCTTTGACTCGCCGGCCAGATTGTTTACGCTTATGTTTATCCTGCGGATAAGCAGGGCATGATTTATTATTTTGTCGTACAGCGTAAGCACGGCGTTCGTAATTTCCTCGGTAGATGAGGTATGCCTTTCAAAATTAACACTTCCGTGGGCATGCTTTGGAACACTTCTACCGTAAAAATCATGGGTGATCTCGCCATTATACACTATACCCGGTGTGGTAAGGCTCTCAATATCGTAGCCGACCGTAAGCACCGCTTGATTTGCAGCAACACCCTTATCAACCATATCGAGCACCAGGCCGTCGCACATCTCACGCAATATGATACGTGCGCTCTCCACGGTGTATGGACTGTGCAAAACCTGACCGGATGACAGACTTTTTGATGATGGACGGTAGGCCTTTATATCTGCGATTGTACAGCATTCCCAGCCCCATGCGTGGTCGATCAGCAGCTCGGCATTTATTCCGAACAGCTTGTATAGCAGCCATTCATTGTGCACCGAGGTCAGCGCCACGTCACCCATGGTGTATATGCCGTGTGCCTCCAGCTTTTTTGCGTATCCTCGGCCCACCCGCCAGAAGTCGGTAAGCGGTCGGTGCTCCCAGAGTATACGTCGGTAGCTCATCTCGTCCAGCTCGGCAATTCTTACCCCATGCTCGTCCGGCTTCATACGCTTTGCAACTATGTCCATAGCTACCTTTGCAAGATACATATTTGTACCAATGCCCACCGTGGCGGTTATGCCTGTGGTGTTAAGCACGTCACGAACCACGTTTTCTGCAAGCTCTCTCGCCGTTTTTTTATAGCTTTTCAGATAGTGTGTAGCATCTATAAACACTTCGTCGATAGAATAGACGTGAATATCGTCGGGCGAGAAATATTTGAGATACACCTGATAGATTCTGGTGCTGTAGTCGATATATAGCGCCATTCTCGGCGGGGCTACGATGTAATCTACCGCTATTCGAGGGTCCTCTAAAAGTATGCGATTGTCGTAGGTTGCGCTGATAAGCCGCCTACCGGGGGCGCTCCATCTTCGCAATGAATTTACCTCTTTTATCTTCGCTATCACCTCAAACAGTCTTGGCCGTCCGGGCACACCGTAGCTCTTCAGGCTGGGAGATACAGCGAGACATATAGTTTTTTCCGTCCTTGCACCATCTGCCACAACCAGATTGGTTGTCAGGGGATCAAGCCCTCGCTCAATACACTCTACCGAGGCGTAAAATGATTTTAGATCTATGGCAATATACTGTTCCTTCATTCTATCCTCCTTGGTTGTACGAACAAGAGTTCGCTATTATTGTAGCATCAAAGTGGGCTGTTGTCAATAGCAATTTTTGACAAATTTGGGGATTTTTTGACAGGTGTATTTTATCATAACCAAAATAAATTAATTATTGACACGCAAAATATATTGTGATATAATACTAATATTGCGTATTTAGAAAGGAACAACCATGAGCGGAAATTTTTTAAAGTTCAAAAGGCGGCGTAATCTGATCCGTGCGATCAAGGCCGTTATGTTGGGCGTATCTTGCGGCTTGGTAGCGAGCGGAGTATGGCTTATACTCTCCAAGCTCACTGTTATAGCTTTCGAGCCGATAAGCTCGCTTTACGTAGGACTTGGGGCATTGGTCGTGGTCGGAGCGCTGGCATTCCTGTTGGACAGACGTTCGGACAAGGCGTTGGCAGAGGAGCTTGATGCCACCTTCGATCTTCAGGAGAGGGTGCAGACCATGATTGCCTACAAGGGTGACGAGGGCGATATGCTGTCTATACAAAGACAGGATGCTGATCTTGCTCTTTCAAAAATTCCAACCGGAAAATATAAATTCAAGAGGCTTTGGGTATACATAATTGCCCTACTGCTTTCGACAGGAGTGCTGGCGGGCGGCTTCCTGGTAAAGGATATGAGGGGCTATGTCCCGCCCGTGGAGGTTGAGCCATTTGAGCTTTCGGCCTTTCAGGAGGCTGGTATAAGCAACCTTATAAACTATGTTGCAGGCTCTGATATGGAGGAGGAATTTAAGACCGCCATAGTAGACGAGCTCAGCCGACTGCTTACATCTTTGCGTGAGATAACAACTCAGCCCGAGATGCTGGAGGCTGTGAATGGCAGCATGAGTGTTATTCGTGATATTACATATCTGTCCTCTACGGCCACCGAGGTGCTTAATGCCCTGTGGGAAACCGAGGATATATATTTTAGAAACTTTGCTAAGACGCTTGATACAAGCAACCAGGATACTCCCGACCGAGCGGATTTTGATGAAAAGTGGGGAGATTACTACCACATCCTTTGGGGTGACACTGAAAATCCAGAGGAGGCTCCGAAAACCAAGAGCAATGATTCTAACTCCTCCGATAGCTTGATCGGAAAGGATCGTGTAAAGCTTGTTATCAGCACTACTGTACTGAAGCTGGAGTTTACATTTAAATCATCCGGTGTGGACAATGATGATGAGATTATCTCTGCGATCAACAGTCTGTATTACGATGAAGCGCACGGACTCAACGCATTGCTTAATAAAATAGACGATCTTGATGAGGATGAGGCAGAGGAGGCGCTTAAGGCCTGCTTTGGTGCGCACGGTACTCCTCTTTATAACGCAATATCGCTTAACAAGACAAATGCGAATGTGGGCGAGTACGCTATGATTCGTCTTTCGGCGCTGTTCATCGTTCCGCTACCGGAGTTTGAGCGCCCCGACTTTGTGAAGAACGGAGAGTCAATCGGCGGAGGCCATCAGGATACTGAAAATCCGAACCAGGAGGGCAGCGGCGGTGTTGGCGAGGGCGCCACATACGGAAGTGACGATATGGTGCTTGATCCCCTTACGGGAGAGTACGTTTCATACGGTGCTCTGCTTGACAAATACTACGCAATAATGTATGAAAAGCTTGAGGGCGGCTCCTATACTGAGGAGCAAAAGGAAATTATTAAAAAATATTTTGGCCTGCTGTACAGCGGCATTGAGAAATAGGAGAATAAAAAATGTCAGAAGTAGTTAATGGAATAAACACAGAATCAATAAAGCTTTTCAGCGAGAGGATCGCTGAGATCAAGCGTGAACTTGCCAAGGACGTTGTAGGTCAGGCAGATATTATCGACGGCGTTATCACCGCTATTATTGCGGGCGGAAACGTGCTTCTTGAGGGTGTGCCCGGAGTAGGTAAGACCCGTCTTGTTCGTTCGCTTGGAAGAGTGCTGTCCTTGCCCTTCTCCCGTATTCAGTTTACCCCCGACCTTATGCCCTCCGACGTAACAGGTGCAAATATAGTAGAGAAGGACGAAAACGGCAGACTTGTAACCAAGTTCAACCGCGGTCCTATCTTTGCAAACCTCGTTCTTGCCGACGAGATCAACCGTGCTACGCCTAAGACCCAGTCTGCGATGCTGGAGGTAATGCAGGAGCACAAGGTTACCGTAGGTAAGCAGACCTATCCTCTTAATGAGCCCTTCTTCGTTCTTGCTACCGAGAACCCCATTGAGCAGGACGGTACATATCCTCTTCCCGAGGCGCAGATGGACAGATTTATGTTCAAGCTTATAGTTGATTACCCCTCTAACGAGGAGCTTATGAACATTGTAAGAATGACCCAGAAGACCATGGATGAGACCGCAGAGGCGGTTGTTGGAGGCAGCGAGATTCTCGCTATGAGAGAGCTTGCATCCGAGGTTCCGATCTGCGACGAGGTTCTTTATTACGCAGTTAACCTTGTTTCCAACACCCATCCCGCATCCGATGATTGTGCTCCCTCTGCAAAGAAGTATCTTAAGTACGGCGCATCTCCCCGTGCGGCGCAGGGTCTTGTTACCTGCGCAAAGGTTCGCGCGCTGATGGACGGCAGATACAACGTTTCATTTGAGGATATCGATGCGCTTGCTTGCCCCATTCTTAGACACAGAATCAAGATCAACTATACTGCAATCAACGATAAGCTTACTGTAGATGACGTTATCGGATTAATCGTAAAGGAAACTAAAAAAGGATTTTAAATGAAAAAAGTGGTAATCGACGAGTCCTTCCTCAGTCAGCTTGAGCAGCTGGGGACGTTACTCAAGAATAACGTGGCCGGAATGTTCGGCGGCAATCGCCGAAGCAAAAATCTCGGCTCGTCCTGTGAATTTGCAGATTACCGAGATTATATGCCAGGCGATGACGTGACCAAGATAGACTGGAACGCCTATGCCAGATTTGATAAGCTGTATCAGAAGCTCTATTTTGACGAGAGGCAGATGCACACCAGAATATACATAGACGTAAGCCGATCTATGGCTCACGGCAGCGACGACAAGGCTGTCGCGGCTATAAGACTTGCGGCCGCATTTGCATATCTTTCGGTATGTGAGATGGATAAGGTGTCTATTTATGCTATACGAGGCAGCGCCCTCGAGGATATCGTTGTGGGTATGGTAGGTAAGGACTCCTATCTTAACTGTATAAACAGGCTCAACGACCTGGAGTTTGATTCTGATTCCAAAATCAGCGAGGCGATTGTTCCTTCTCCTGTAGGCAGGGGCGACGGCTATTCAATTATAATCTCGGACTTTTTGACCGATGAAAATTACGAGGCGGCAATCGACCGCCTTGCAGAGCAGAAGAGAGATATTCTCTGCGTACAGATTCTTGCCCGTGAGGAGCTGAATCCTCAGATCAGAGGTAAAATGCACCTCTTTGACTCCGAAAATCAGGCAAAATTCTTCCGCAAGAGAATAGACAACGACGTTGTACGTGCGTATAAGGATGCTTTAAAATACGTGACCGACAGAATCAGGCTTTATTGCGAGAGCCGTGGCGGTCAATATATACTTGCGCCCACGTACGTGGAGCTGCCCGAGCTCTTCTTCGATAAATTTATGGATATGGGGGTAGTGAAATGAGCTTTGTGTATCCCCTCGGCCTGATCGGACTTGTGGGCGTGCCCATCCTTATTTTGATTTACATACTGAGAAATAAGTACAACGAGCAGACCGTTACCTCCACATATCTTTGGACGCTTAGTGAAAGGTTCTTTAAGAGAAGAAATCCTCTGAGCGGACTTACCGGTATTATCAGCCTTATTCTGCAGATAATTACGGTTATAATCATTTCTCTTGCTATCGCAAGACCTATATTCGTTCTTCCCAATTCTGCCAGCGAGCATGTGTTTGTTATTGACTGCTCGGGCAGCATGAATACCGTGGAGGGAGTTAAGACAAGGTTTGAGAAGGCGAAGGATGATGTTAAAAATAAAATAAACAAGGCTCGTCTTGGCAGCACCTATACTCTCGTTTCGGTTCTCGGAGACGGATCCGAGGTGGTTTTTGAACGCTTGTCCGACAAGACCATGGCCAAGGATATGCTTGCAGATCTTGAGTGTACCGACGGACCGGCAGACTATTCCAGCGCCCTTGCAACGGCACAGGATTACTTTGATAAAAACACGTCATCGATAATTTACCTCGTTACCGACAAGAGCTTTGAGAATGCTGAAAATGTAGAAATTGTAAATGTTAGTTCACAAAAATCTACAAATTACGCTATAAGCGAGGTTGCCGGTGAGCTTGTTGGAGAAACTCTTTATGCAAGAGGAAATGTTATTTCCTACTCATCTGATGCTACCCTTGAGGTAGAGCTGTACGTAAACGGCGGAGATACGGTAGCCGACTCTAAGACGGTTTCCGTAGCTGCCGGCGAAGGTATGCCTATAGAGCTCTCCTGTAACGCTACAAGCTACTCCTCGATTAAGCTCGTTATAAAAAATAAGGATGATCTCGACATGGATAACGAGGCTGTCAGCTACAACCTTAACAGCGAGGCCTCCTACAGCATCCTTATTGTCAGCGAAACACCATTCTTCTTTGAGGCAGCATTTGATGCGATCACCGACTCGGTGGTTGACGTGGTTACCCCCGATGAATATTCGGGTCAGGAGGGATACGGTCTTTACGTATTCCATTCCTATACTCCCGAGCAGCTGCCCGATGCGGCGGTGTGGCTAATCAACTCTACCGAGAGCGTTGCTGATTGTGGCTTTGGTATCAGAGGTGTTATCGGACTTGACGAGCCCGGCGAGATCGTTAAATCCAATTCTACGGCTACCCGTGCCAGAGCGCTTCTTTCCAGCGTGGACGGCAAGGGCATAGTAATCAAAAAATACGTTAAATACAGCGGTATGTATACTCAGTTTACCACGCTGTTTTCATACGATTCCAATCCTTTGATCTTTGCTGGCATTAATGCGCTTGGCAACAGAGAGGTGGTTTTCGGATTTGACATTCACGATGCCCATTTCGCTGTTTTAGAGGACTTTGTTATCCTTATTTCAAATCTTCTTGAATATTCCTGCCCCGATCTCGTAGAGAAGTCTAATCACGTCTGCGGTGAGGAGCTGAATGTTAATATTACTGCAAATATTGAGAGCGTTAAGGTAACTTCTCCCGACGGAGAGGAGAATTATCTTGACACCTCTACCGACGTAGGCAGCATGACGCTTGATAAGGTTGGAACATATACCGTCAACGTTGTTGCCACCGACGGTGAGAAGGCATATAAGGTTTATTCTGCCGCATCTCCCGCTGAAAGCGATATTAATTCTAACGGTATCAGCTTCTCTATAAGCGGTGAGCAAACCTTTGAAAAGACCGAGGGACGTTACGATCCTATCATGCTGATGTTCGTTCTTCTGGCAATAGTATTTACTGCGGATTGGATGGTGTACTGCTATGAGAAATATCAGCTTCGATAATCCGTATTGGCTCCTGCTGGCAATTCCGCTGGCAGCGGCGCTTCTTATTCCTTACTTTATCTCCGTAAGCAAGGACAACCGTAACAAGGGCTGGATTGCATCTCTTGTTATACATATTCTTATCATCATATCCGTTTCGCTTGCGGCGGCGGGCCTGGTTCACACCACCGTAATGACCAGCACTAAGGTTTACGTTGTGGCAGACGTGTCCTATTCCTCCAATCGCAATCTTGACGAGATTGATGAATATATTCAGCAGATAAAAGAAAATTTACCTTCCAATGCATCTATGGGCGTTGTCTGCTTCGGTAAGAATGCCGAGCTGCTTTCCTCCGCATCTGATAATAATATCAAGAGCGTTAAGGAATCCAAGGTGGACGACAGCGAAACCGACATTGTAGGCGCATTGGAATACACACGAAAGCTGTTTGGCTTTGGTGAGATCAAGCGTATTGTTCTTATTACCGACGGATTTGTTACCACCGGCAACGGATCGGTTGCTGCAACGGTATCCCGCTTTGTTGCAGAGGGCATTAAGATTGATGCCGTTTATCTTGACAACAGCTTGGATGAGGGTGACGGTGAGATACAGATTTCTGACGTAGAATATACCGGATCGACCTACCTTAATCATGAAAGCAGTCTCGGCGTGCTTATTGAGTCCAGCATGGATAACGAGGTTATTCTTGACCTGTACGCCAAGAAGGCCGATGAGAATAGCTACAGCAAGATAAACACAACCGAGTTTAAGGCCGGTGAGGGCATGAATATCGTCAGCTTCGATCTACCCACCGACACGGCCGGTGATTTTGACTATAAGGTAGAGCTTAAAGCAAGCAAGGATACCTCCGAGCATAACAACAGCTTCTACTTTACGCAGACCGTAGCAGGGCAGAGAAGTATTCTGCTTATTACAGAAAAGCAGAGCGACGTTTCGGCAATCAACGAGCTTTACGGCGCTGAGGCAAAGATTGACTCCTATCTTGTCAGAGGAGAGGGAGCCAGCGTTCCGTATACCATTGAGGATATCGTTAAGTACGATGAGATCATTCTCTCCAACGTTGATATCCGTAAGATAAATCATATTTACGCCTTTATAGACTCTGTGGATCTTGCAGTATCTCAGTATGGAAAGAGCCTTATCACTCTCGGTGATCTGTCTATGCAGAATCAGGATGATGATAGGTTCGACCTTCTTGAGGAGCTGCTTCCCATAAGCTTCGGCAACTCTAACAAGGACGCCAAGCTTTATACCATAATAATTGATATTTCACGAAGCATGGATTACCACCGCCCCAGACAGCTGCTTGCAGCCAAGGATGCGGCAACCGAGCTGCTTTCGATTCTCAACGACGATGATTACGTTGCCTTTGTAACCCTTGCGGGCGAGGCGAGAATCGAGCTTACTCCTACCAGACTCGGTGACTGCCGTGAGGAGCTGTATAATATGATACAGGGGGCCGAATCCAGTCAGGGAACCTTTGTGGGCGAGGCGCTTAAAATGGCGTACAGTCATATTAAGGATCTCAACTTTGAGGAAAAACAGGTTATGCTTATCAGCGACGGCAAGCAGTATGAAAACGAGGCTACCGACTCCAAGGAAATAGCGGCTATGATGAAGGATGACGGAATTACGCTCTCCACCATCAGCATGCTTAACCACAATATCGGTGCCAAATGCGAGGCAGGATGCGAACTGCTTAAGGAGCTTGCGGAGCTTGGCGGAGGAGTAAATTACGACTTTGTTGATGAATCCAAAATAACCGAGCTTGTATTTGCTGATATTGCCGATAATCTCCTGGAGTCTGTGGTAGAAAAGCAAACTAAAGTTAACATTGAGGCTCGCCGTGACGAGACGGTGGAGGGAATATTCTCCTTGCCTGATGTTTACGGATATATGAACAGCAAGCCCAAACTTGATGCCACCATGGTTCTGTCGGTGGATTATCAAAAGAGCTCGACAAAAACCGTAGCCGTTCCGCTTTACTCTTACCGTGATCACGGAAACGGCAGGGTATCCAGCTTTACCTCAAGTCTGTCGGGCGATTGGCTGTCCGGATGGAGCGATGAGGTTAAGGCTGATCTGTTCGGCAAGATCCTGTCTACCAATACACCCAGAGAATACGTTAATTATCCCTTTACTATTGGAGTGGAGTCGGAGTTTGATAAAACAAGAGTCGAGATTATTCCTTCGTCTATTAATATGAAGGCGAAGGCGAAAATTCTTGTGTTTAATCCCGACGGCAGTGCGGTAGAGGAGGATATGGTATTTGACCTTAACAGATATTACGCAACCATCGATACTCCCGAGACGGGAAGATATCAGATAGAAATTACCTATACCTACGGTGATCATTCCTTTACCGGAAAGAGTTACTTTACCCGTCAGTACGGTGATGAATACGATGCCTTTGCCTCGTACGATATTGTGAACCTTCATAATTTCATGCGTGGCTTCGGACAGGTGTCAAGAGACGGTAATATTAATCTCGAAAATGATAAAAATGAGGTGCAGACCTATGAGCTCAGCTTCAGAACTCCTCTGCTTATTGCTGCGGTAGCGCTATTTGTGATTGACGTAGTAATCAGAAAGTTCAAGTGGGCTGACATAAAGGGCCTGTTCGTAAGAAGACGGAAGGAGGGCATAGCAAAATGACCGAAATAAAAAGAATAATATCCTTGATTTTGATCTGCACAGCTCTCCTATCGCTTTTCTCATGCGGACAGAGCAATCTTCCCTCCATCGGCTCGGGCAGTAATAATTCGGGTGGAGCAGGCGCCGATAACGAGCTTGACGATGATCCTACCAACGATTTTACCGTTCAGCTTACTATGGACGGTCAGCCCTTTATCCCCGCCACCGCAGTTCATGTATACTGGAACGACGGATACAACGTTCATTCTGCCCAGGTTGATGAGAGCGGTCGCGCAGTTGTTGACGGCCTTGACGGTGATTATCAGGTTACCCTCTCCAGCGTGCCCAGCGGATTTGCATATAATCCCAATGCGTATATAGCCACCAATGACAATCGCAATATTGTAATTGAAATGCGCAGACTTAACATTTTGCACGGAAGTGGCGACGGTGTTGGCAAGGATGTTAATAAGCCACATGAAATCACCGATCCGGGCATTTACACGGTTACTGTTAACAGCGAGGATGATTTTAACTATATTCGTTTTGCTCCTAAAGAAAACGGCGTTTATACCGTTGAGAGCTGGGTTAGCATTACCGAGGAGGAGATAAACCCCGTTTGTCTTGCATATCTCGGCAGCAGTCATTACGTTTACGGTGAATATCGTGTTACCGACGTTGGCTTATGCGGCAATTATACACGTAACTTTATTCATACAGTAAAGATCGCTGATGAAAACATCAGCTCGTCGGGCGGCGGACAGGTAACCTTTGCCTTCGCTATCGGCGCCGAGACCAAAAGCGGCGTTTATCCCGTTAACGTCACCGTTGCCGTCAAGCTTAACGGCGGTTATGAATACGATAGGGGAAAAAGTGAAATTATGATCCCCACTCATGATTGGTCTGCCTTTGATTTTAATGCATTCAAGGAGCTTGCCGGTGGAAAGCTGGTAAATCCCGAAACTGTTTATCCGGGCACTACCGATTCCTATGTTTTTGACGATGATTTTTATAAGCTCTGGCCTGTATCCGAGGGTGGAGACGGTGTATATCACGTTTATGATGAGGATAAATATCCCGAGACCGGTGGCTACGGCCCCATTCTCGTAGCGTATATAACCTCTGCCTTCCGTTTTTCACCTATCGAGGTTGTACAGGGCTCGGATGAGCAGATCGCACTATCCTTTGTCGACGTAGATGACAGATCCGGCGAACTGCTTGTAGGTCAATATAATTACCGTGCGTTTATAAGAGGCTATGAATCACTTGCGGCTGCAGGATTTTACTGCGTTAAGGACTGTCTGTGTCATCTTGACGGCAGCGTGCGTGCATGTCCTCCCGGCTGTACTAAGTGTAAGGTCGATTGCTCTCCCTGTTCAATCGAGGAGATGAATATTGTCGGTTACGCTGAGCTGGTAAATGCCGACGGTGTTGTTCCTGTTACCGAGGAGCTGAAGATCTTCCTGCAGAGATACGTTGTCGATGCACGTTATTACTTTGCCGACGGTGAGGGAAGTATAGAAATCAGCGCTCAGAATCCTATTGATGCATACGAGGATTCCCAGTGGCTCTATGCCTGCGGTTATTATGCTGAAAATGAATAAAAATGCTTTTTACGGGTGGAGGTCGACCTCCACCCGTTTTTTATCGCCATGCTCTAAGGAAAAACGATAGAAAATACTATATATATAAATAAATGTAGAATGGAACACTATATGTGCTATTTTTAAGGTAAAAATCGATGTTGAATAAATAACCAAAAAAATAGTTAACATTTTGTGCAAAATGAATAATAAAATTTCCAAAATCTTTCAAAATGTCAAAAAATATATTGAAAAAGTGTAAAGGGAGGATTATAATATACTTGGAATTTTATTTTTATTTTCATTATATTAATGATAAACCAACAGTTTTTTTCATTTTTCGCCGTCAATTCACGAGGCGGCAACACAACAAAGTATTTCACGCAAATGAAATAAATTTTTTTAAGGAGGATCTCTATTATGAAGAGAAACTTTAAGTTACTCGTATCGGTTCTCGCTCTTGTAGTAATGGTATGCACCCTTGCTTCTTGTGCGCAGATTCAGGGTCTGATCAATCAGATCATGCCTCACGAGCACGAGTACAGCGCAGATTGGTCCCACGATGAGACTAATCACTGGCACGCAGCTACCTGCGAAAATGGCGAGGATTGCCTTGCTGCTACTGCAGAGCTTGCAGCACACACTATGGCAGACGGCGCTTGTAGCGTATGTGGTTACAAGGCACCTGCTACTGAAAAGCCTACCCCTGATCACACCCACAACTATGTTGATGGCAAGTGTGAGTGCGGCGAGGCAGACCCTAACTACACTCCTGTTTGCACCGAGCACGCTTTCGGCGAGCCCGAGGTTAAGGAATCTACCTGTACCGAGTCCGGTGAGCAGAAGTTCACCTGTACCGTATGTGGCGAGTCCGAGACCTATGAGCTTGCTCCTAAGGGCCACAGCAACAAGACTCTCGCTGGTAAGCTTCCTACCTGTACCGAGCCTGGTCTTACCGATGGTAAGCAGTGCTCTGCATGTGGCGAAATAACTCTCGAGCAGTTTGAGATCAATGCTTCCGGTCACTCTTTCGCTGAAGGCAAGTGTACCGCTTGTGGCGCAGAGGATCCCAACTATAACGGTCCTAAGACCTATGTATTTGATGCTCAGACACTTGAAGAACTCGCTGCAAGTGCGGCTAATCTTGGTAAAGTTCTTGTAGGTGGATATGATGATTTCTTCACCTTCTATATGAGTGATAAGACTAAGGTTGAGTCCGGTAAGAAGGCTACCTTTGAAGATGGTTATTCTGTTACTAACGGTCTTAGACTTAACCTTAACGGTTCTACCGCAATCAACACAACTCCTGAAGGTGCAACAGAGTCCATCAATAAGAACGCTCTTATGTTCTCCATTCCTGAAGGTCACACCGCTACTGTGAAGGTATGGTGGACTTGTGGTGGTGATGGTAGAGAGGTTGCTATCTTTGATGAAGAAGGCAACATGGTTGTAGCAAGTGTTCATGCAGATCCTTTCTATGAAAACGAAGGCACCGGTTCCGCTAAGAACTCTGTTTACATTGATACTCTTCCCATTAGTAGTGACGGTGTTTACTATCTCGGTACTGATGATAAAACTAACGCTGTAAAGGGCGGTGGTAACATTTGGTGGAAGGTAGAGGTTACCGTAACTCCCGTTGAGGAGGCTCCCGCTAACGAGATCAAGGTTGAAACCACCGATACATATACTTGGATCGATGAGTACACCTTCACCGCTGATGCTGAGGGTTACTACACCTTCACTCTTCCTGCAGGTCTTGGTTTTTGGACTGTAGCAGGTTCCAATGCTAATAAGGCTCCTGAACTTGATTACAATCTTGATTCCGCCGGTGGCGATGTTGTTCTCGGCATTAAGGCTGGTCAGACTGTTGATTTCTACGTAGGCGCTTTTACTAAGGCTGAGTGGATTATCACCTGGACCTTCGAGGCAGGTGAGGTTGAGGACGACAACCAGGGCGATGATCCTATCGTTGGCGCCACCGAGCTTGTTGTTGGTCCCAACACTGTAGTTTTCGCTGATGGCGAATTGTCTATGGGTAAAACATATCCCTTCTCCGTTACTGAGGAAGGTACTTACACATTCAACGGCGACCTTATGGCAGTTGTTATGGATGCAGACGGCAATACAATCGGCAGAGGTCAGGTTTACCTCACTGCCGGTAATTATAGCGTAACTCTCTTCACTATGATGCCTCTGCCTGCAAGCAGCTTTACTATTAACATTACTTTTGACGCTCCTGCTACCGGCGAGCCTGACGGTTCCGAGCAGTATCCCTTCGTTTGGGAAACTCTTCCCGAGTCCGTAACCTTCGAGTCCGACAATATGAACATGATTTACTATGTATTCACTGCTACCGCTGACGGTTCTGTAACCTTCACTTGGGCAGTTGATGGTAATGACTGGTTCAACTACTTTGAGCTTGTTGAAGGACAGACCACTGAAAACAATGCTTCCGGCTTTGCAAAGACCTCTCACACCTTCGTTGTTGAGGCTGGCAAGACCTATAGAGTTGGTCTTGGTACTTGGAATGAGGGCGGCGAGACCGTAGTTAGCATCGCTTTCACAGCATGCGCACACGTTTGGTCTGATGCTACCTGTTCCGTTCCTTCCACCTGTGCTAACTGTGGTGCTACTACTGGTGATACCGCAGATCACACCCACAGCACCGAGGAGCCCACTTGTGCTAACCCCGATGTATGTACCGTTTGTGGCATTCAGCTCGGTTATGTTGACCACGTTTGGGGCGAACCCACTGATGTTATCGCTCCCGATTGTTCTACTATGACTGAGGGTTCTCAGAAGCTCACTTGTACCATTTGCGGTCACGAGGAGACCGAGACCCTTTGGGCATATCACGAGTGGGATTACTCTCAGTGTGTAGAGGCTACTTGTACCACTGATGGTAAGTACCACGCTGTATGTACCGTTTGTGGCACCGTAGACAGCTACGACATCGAGGCTGAAGGTCACTACAACTGGTATGCATCCTGTGGTGATACCACCACCTGTATGGCATGTGGCGAAGAGTACACCGTTGAGCACGATCTCTTCCCTGCAGATTGCTTCTCTGCTGCACAGTGTAGCATTTGCTGGCAGTCCTTCGGCGAGCCCCTTACTCACAACTATGTTGATGGCGTATGTGAGTACTGCTACGGAGAGGACCCCAACTATGGTGCATGCGAGCACGATTGGGTAGACGCTGATTGTGATACTCCCAAGACTTGTTCTCTTTGCGGCGAGACCGATGGCGAGGCTCTTGGTCACGACTATGACAATATTGTAACTGCTCCTACTTGTACAGCAGCTGGTTACACCGAGCACATCTGTGGCATCTGTGACCACGCTTACACCGATTCCGAGATCGATGCTCTCGGTCACGCTGATGACAACGGCGACTTCAAGTGCGACCGTTGCTCCACTAAGATGCTTCCCGCTGACGGCGAGGCTCTTACCATAGCTCAGGCTCTTGCAATCGCAAAGCTTGCAGGTACCTCCTACACTACTCAGAAGTATTACATCACCGGTATCATTGTTTCCGTTGCAAATACCTCGTATGGTAATATGACTATTAAAGATGAGAATGGCGATGAGCTTTACATTTATGGTCTTTACGGCGCGGATGGTACATACTATGACAAATTGAAATATCAGCCTATAAAGGGTGATGAACTTACTATTTATACTGTACTTGGTACATATAATAGTAGTGCTCAGGCAAAGAACGCTAATATCGACGAGGTTATTGCTCACGATCACGACTACGCAGCTTCCGTAACTGCTCCTACATGTACTAAGGGTGGTTACACTACTCACATCTGCTCTATCTGTGACGGTTACTACACCGATTCTGAGACAGAGGCTCTTGGTCACACCACCGAAAACGGCGAGTGCGAAAGATGCGGTCTTACTATTGGCGACGACGTTGTTAACAACGAGACATATTCTGCTGATTTTGGCACTCTTACTGCTAACACCTCTTATGGTTCTTACAAGACTACCTCTGGCTGGCAGTCCACTAACTGTGCGGTAGCACAGGGTGGTGCTTCCAATGCCCAGCCTACATTCACCGTTCTTGGAAGTTCTTCTGCCGTAAAGGGATTTATCATTAACGGTAAGACATCTGCTGTTGGTAAGGTTGTATCTCCTACTCTTTCCGATGGTATTTCTAAGATTAGCTTCAACTATGGTAATGTATACTCCGAGTCCAAGGGTGTTGATATCACTATCACAATCAAGCAGAACGGCGCAGTTGTTGCTTCCAAGCAGCTCGATAACAATAGTGTAACTCAGCACACTGCTTATAGCTTCGAGTGGGATCTTGCAGAAGAAGGTCTCAACATTAAGGGTGATTTCACTATCGAGATCACCAACAACTCTCCTTCCAACAGCACTTCCAACAAGGACCGTGTTGTTGTATGGAATTTTGAGTGGACTACCAATAGATAATTAAAGCTTTCAATCAAATTTGACTTAACTTTTAGGCCGCGCCCTTCGGGGCGCGGTTTTTATATTTCCATATATGGCCGCAACCCGTCCACTTTTGTGTCGCATAATTTCGTAAGGCAAGCCTTCCTCATTCTGCTCGCAACGTGGGACATCGCTTCACCAAAAACGATTATCAATCGTTTTTGCCTCGCTCTCCTCGGGGCGCGGTTTTTTATATGTGACCTTGTCACTGATATGTTTAATAAAATATGGTAAAATAATGTCACAGACAAGAAAAAAAGGAGTAATAATATGCTAGAAACAGGAATGCGGGCGCCGGATTTTAGTCTTTTTGATGGAGAGGGACATAAGATTAATCTGGCCGACCTTTTGGGAAGAAAAACAGTGTTGTACTTTTATCCCAAGGATAATACTCCGGGTTGCACAAGGCAGGCTTGCGCATTCGCAGGACTTTATCATCAGTTTGAGGAAAAGGGAGTTACCGTTATAGGCATTAGCCGTGACAGCATAGCCTCTCACAAGAAATTTGCCGAAAAATATAATTTGCCATTTATTCTTCTCTCCGATCCCAATCTTGAGGCAATTAAAGCCTATGGCGTGTGGCAGGAGAAAAAGCTATACGGCAAGATGAGCTTCGGTGTGGTGCGCACCACTTTTCTCATCGACGAGCAGGGAAATATAGCAAAAATTATGCCTAAGGTTAAGCCCGATACCAATGCTGCCGAAATCCTCGCAGAATTATAACCGCAACAACATGCGACCTCCTCGGAGGTCGCATTCTTTTTTAATCTTCCGTCGTGTTGTGCTTTTTGCATAAATATTCTTTCAATGTGGCATAAATTCTCCGAAAAACACAAAAAAATGCCCAAAAATGAAATTTATTTAAAAAACTATTGCAAAAATATACTTTATGAGTTATAATAGATAATATAAATATTTTTGTTTCAACTTTTGCTTATGACAGCAATTATACGATTGATAAAAATATGAAAAAAGGAGGATCTCGTGCATGAAAAAGCCTTTTAATCCCATATCAAAAATTGTTTTGCTTGTAGTATTAATGCTTTGCCTTTCCGCTTGCAAAAAGCCGTATGAGCATCATCATTTATACAGCAATAAGTGGTCTTATGACGAGATCAACCATTGGCAATCTGCAGTCTGCAGTGTGGATAATGATTGCCGCACCTCATATGTTGAAAGCTCTGCACACACGCTTATCGACGGGGTGTGTGACGTATGCGGATATAATACAATCCCAACCGATGGCGATGATAATCAGTCGGGTGGAGAGGAAAATCCCCCGGAGACTAATCCTGATGATAATTCTCCTGACAATAACCCTAACGGTGATAATAATGGAGGAGACAGCTCCGGTAGCGAGGGTGGCGGAGATAACTCCGGTACGGAAGGTGGCGGAGATCAGCTCCCCCCTGAATGTACCAGCCATCAATATAGCGAGACTATTTCATCTGCTCCCACATGTACTGAAGATGGCGAGGCGCTTTATACTTGCACCGCCTGCGGTGATTCTTATACGGAAATTATAGCTTCTGTTGGACATACTGAGCAGACTATAGCAGGATATGATCCTACCTGCGTTGAATACGGTCTTTCTATAGGAATGCATTGTACTACATGCGGTGAAATTACTCTTGAGCAGATGGAGATTAATCCTGCCGGACACAGTTATATTGACGGTGTTTGTCATTGCGGCGCTGAAAAGCTGCCGGATATTATACTCGGTGATAATGAGCTTCTTGCCGTTACAACCTCAACCTATTGCTGGATAGACAAGGTAAGCTTTACCGCCCAGGGTACGGGAGAATATACCTTTTATCTTCCTGCCGGCCTTGGCGCATGGGATGCCGGTGATAAGTCCCAGGGCGCTCCCGGTCCGGTTATAGATTCGCTGCATCCTAACTATATTGCTAAGGAATGTAGCTTTAGTGTACTTCTTGAGGCAGGGCAGAATTACGAATTTTATGTTTCTGCCATAACTGTGCGTAACTGGGTAGTAAGGTTTAGTTTTGTCGAGTGCGATATACTTCCCGATGAACCAATTGATCCCGATAAGCCACAGTGGTGGGAGGATCCTAATCTCGATTTTAGCGGTATGTATTTCGGTACAGATGCATTTGGCAACCAGATGCTGACAGTAGCTATTAACTCTGCCACCGGTAGTGTTGTTTTAAACTATGAGCATCCTCTTACAGGCCCCGTTGTGGTGAATGCCACATATCAGATTTCTGAGGGCAAGGTGCAGCTTTATTATGAAAATGGCGAGCCCTTGCATCCCTTGTCCGGCACTCTCACCGTAGAGGATGGAGTACCTACCTACGCATCCTTTGACGGTACACAGTACAGCCTCTCGACACTGCCTCCCGAGGGTAGTGGCGGCGCTACTAATCTTAATAATATCGTGCTTAAGGGCATTATGATAGATGAGCAAGAAAATATCTTTAGGGTAACCAAGGGTGACCTTGCTCAGGATAAGTTCTACGTTAACTTTATGCCGTTTAATGGTGGTAAGTATGATTTTGAGAGCAAACATCTTTTCGTTGTCGCTGCTTATACTAAAAGTGGTGACAAGGTAGAGCGTGACGAATATGACTACTTTATCTTTAATGCATATGAGCAGTATGTTCTTGAAGTCAGCGCAGAATATATAGGCCACATTGACGATTTTAGTATCACTCCTATCTACAAGCATCCTGCCGGACATGAGAAAAATCCTGCATGGTACACGCTGGGAGATGTGTGCGTTGCTGAATATCTTGGCAATAGCGATCCTATATGGTATCAGTTCTACGCCGATAAGACCGGCCGACTTACAGTTAGTGGAGTTGGCCAAATTGAAGGTGTAACATTCATGGTTGGCGCATTTATAGGATATGATATCAGTGGCGACGGAAGCGTTTCTCTTGATGTTATTAGTGGCAGAAAGTACTATATCGGTGTTGTTGCTTACGATAGCGAGCCTGTTAGCATTACTTTTAAGGCGTCTATTGAGGAATGTGACGTTATTTCCGACGGTAGTATTAACATTCCGCATGAAATAACCGACGGTGAAAACAGTCTCGAGCTTGATGCTTATACAGGATATTATCTTATATATAAGGCTTCCGCCACAGGTACGCTTACACTGTCTACTGAATCAACTCAGATTGGATGGTGCTTTACCGATTTAAGTGATGCCGTCAGTCTGGTGCAGGGAAATATATCTATACATCTTAATATGTCGGATGTAGTTTATATTTACATAGAAAGCAGCTCTGACGCTATGGCAACGGTAGACTTTACCGCTTCCTTTAAAAATGATCCTAAGATGACTTGGGTAAACGGTCCCTTTATTCTTGATGGAAGCGCAGCTAACAGTTTCTTAGTTGAGCAGGACACATATGCTCACTGTCAGATAACCGGTGCTGTTGGAGAATTTGTCATCAGCTGGGATAATTCAGACGCTGTGGTTGAGGTAAATGGCACAGTTATTCAAAGTGGCAGTATTATTGAAATCAATAATATTTGGTTTGGCCCTTACCTTAGTATTTATCTGTCTGATTATGCGGCGGGTAGCATTAATGTGACGTTAACTCCCGCATAAAACTAGAAGCGTATTTATTTTATCTGTAACACGCTTTTAATAAATGTAAACTTATTACAAAACAGCCCAAAGCTCTTGGTTTTATTCTATGAGCTTTGGGCTTTAATTTGCTTTTTATTATCATCATATGCGGTATACATTACCTCCTCGAAAAAGATTTTGAAAAAATCGTTGCAAAAAAAAGAAAATATGTTATAATTGGTATAGAGATTTCTTTAGTAGGAGATTTTAGGTTATGAAAATTGAAAAACTGTTGCCTGCTTATAAGAGCATCATTTGGGGCGGTAGTAAGTTGAAAAAATATTATGGAAAGAATAGCGATGCAGAGCCCTTGGCTGAAAGCTGGGAGCTTTCGCTTCATAAGGATGGCGAGTCTACGCTGGTCGATGGAACACCCCTTTCCGTGGCGGCAAGCGAGAGTGATTTTGGCGAAAATTGCAAGGGTTTCCCCTTTTTCCCGGTTCTCGTTAAGCTTATTGACGCCAATGCAAAGCTGTCTGTGCAGGTTCATCCCGAGGATGAATATGCTTTAAAAAATGAAAACAGCCTAGGCAAGACCGAGATGTGGTATATTGCCGATGCAGACGAGGGCGCAGGTATTTATCTCGGATTTAATAAGGATATAGACAGAGATGAGTTTAAAAGGGCCATAGAGGAGAAAACTCTTACCGATTATCTCAGCTTTATTCCTGTTAAAAAGGGGGAGTGCTATTTTATTCCCGCCGGAACAATTCATGCTATATGTGAAGGCTGCTTGATATGCGAGGTACAGCAGAACAGCAATATTACATACCGTGTTTATGATTACGGACGTGTTGGCGCAGACGGCAAGGAAAGAGAGCTTCATGTGAATAAGGCTATTGACGTTACAAATACTCAGCGCTATATTTCTCAGCCTATGAGCGCTGTAACTAAGGAGGGAAAACTCCTTGGTATAAGTAAATTCTTCACTGCAGCACTTCTTAACTCAACCGATATTTCACCCCTTGATAATGATGAAAAAAGCTTTAGATGCATTACATGCCTGGAGGGTGAGGGAAGCATTGGCGATCTTCATATTTCGAAGGGAGAGAGCGTTTTTGTTCCTGCATCAAGCGGCAAAGTAGACCTTGGCGGAGATTTTTCCGGAATAGTAACCTCTATACGCAAGTATTATATAGGTATAGATCTGGGCGGAACCTTTATTAAGGGCGGAATAGTTAACGACAGAGGTGAGGTCATTATATCTGATAAGGTTCCTACCGAGTCAGAGAAGGGCGCCGAGGGAGTATCGCACAATATTGCTGCGCTGGCAACCAAGCTTCTTGGTGCTGTAAATCTGGGTATTTCTGATGTTGAGGGCGTTGGTATAGGCTGTCCTGGTATGATAGACAGCGCTGTTGGTAACGTTATTTACTCCAACAATCTTGATTGGGTCGATTTTAATATTGCAGAGAGCGTTTCTAAGCGACTTTGTGGCGTAAAGGTTGTTGTTGCCAATGATGCTAATGTAGCGGCATTGGGAGAGGTTAAATTTGGAGCGGCGAAGGAATATAACAGCGCCGTTATGATTACCCTCGGAACAGGAGTCGGTGGCGGAGTTATCGTTGACGGACGCTTAATTGAAGGAAATAAGGGTGCGGGCGCGGAGCTCGGGCATATGGTTATACATCGTGGCGGCGAGTCCTGTACATGCGGCAGAAAGGGATGCTTTGAGGCCTATTGCTCTGCAACGGCTCTTATCAGAGAAACCAAGCGAGCAATGCTCGAGGACCGTAACAGCAAAATGTGGGAAATTGGAGATCCTTCCTCTGTTGATGGAAAGACCGCCTTTAGTTACGCTGAATGCGACAGATCAGCTGCCTTGGTAGTTGAAAAATATATAGACGATCTTGCCTGCGGTCTTACTAATATGGCTAATATTTTCAGACCCGAGGTGATTCTTCTTGGCGGAGGTGTTTGCGCCGAGGGAGATCGACTTATTAAGCCTCTGCAGAATAAACTTAACGAAGAAATTTTTGCGGGAGATAAGGGCCCCACTGTTCCTATTCTTGTAGCAAAGCTCGGAAATTCTGCCGGCCTTCTTGGCGCCGCAGCGTTGCTAATATAATGAAAAAAGTCATAATATGACAAGAAATGTTTGCAAAATTCGCCTTTTTTCGAGTGATCTTATTGACATAATTAAATAAAAACAAACAAAAAAACAATCGGCTTTCGTGGTGATTTTATCATTTGCGGCGGCCGATTTTTATTTTTTCTAAAGAATGAAAAATGGTGGGTATTATGCATCTTGCCCGTCCTATTTTTTTTACAAATAAAAAATAGTCTTGACATAAAAAGGAAAATGTATTAAAATTGATTTGTAGCGTAAAAAAGCAAATTTTGTTTATACGGACACTTGAAATGGAGATTGCTTATGATAGGAAAGGCCCTTGACAGAGTATATGCTGCTGAAAATATTGCCACCAAAACCGAAAAGAAAATTATAGAGGGGATTTTAACTACCTCGCCCGACGAGATAATATATTTATCAATCAGTGATCTTGCATCTAAGCTTAAGGTTGCTGAGGCTACGCTTGTACGTTTTTGTCAGAAAATGGGTTACAATGGATTCCAGGACTTTAAGCTACATCTTAGCCAGGAAGTCGGTATGATGGGTAAAAGCGTTGTTGATTGCAATGCCAAAAGAATTGCTATGCAAATGGTGGATGCCATTAACGAAACCTCTCGCAGTATCAATTATGCTGAGTGTCTTAAGATAGCCGAGCTTTTAATAAAGTCCAATAAAATCTGTGCCTTTGGAGTAGGAAATTCGGCTATAACCGCAATGGAGATCAGTAACGTGCTTGCACGTATAGGAATTATGGTTACGTTTACTGCAGATTCACATTTGCAGGCTATGATCACCAGTAATCTGACAGAGAATGACACGGTTATTCTTATCAGCGTTTCCGGCAGTACCAAGGATATTATTGACGTGGCAGAAATTGCAAAGAAAAACCGAGTTAATATCGTTGTTATTACCTGTTATGATCACTCTCCCCTTGCAAAATATGCCGATCATATACTCCTGTCCACAAGGCGTGAGGCGGCTTATGAGGGCGGATCGGTTTCTACGATAGTATCCATCTCTTACATAATTAACGTTTTGTATCAGGCTATTAATGACAAGCTGGGTAATAACGGCTATGAATATACAATGAGATCTGCAAGATCTGTAGCAAATAAATCGTTGTAGTGAGGTTAATGTATGTTACAGGATAGACAAATAGACAGAATGGTTCTGAAGGTAGCAAGACTTGAGCAAATGTATCAGGGATTGCTTGTGACAAGGGTAGTAGAACCAAAGATTTACATGAATAAAAACGGCAATGAAGTTGAGGTGAGCCGTGGATATAAATGGGGCAGGGATTTTGCCTGTGAAACCTTTAGCTTTGTGGCTGAGGGCATTAATGACGGTGAAAGCTACTATCTATTTGCCGATACCGGTGCTGCCGAGCATCTTGTGTGTGTAAACGGTAAAAAGGTGGGAATGCTGGATTATATTACTGATGCATTCGAGCCGCCTGCACGTACGCACAGATACCTTCTGCTCGACGGGCTTAAAAACGGTGATAAGGTGACCCTCGAGGCCTATTATTCGCATCCCTTATCCGGACTTAATCCCTACGACGAGCCATTTACTTTCTCTTATGCTACCGTTAAGAATGACAGACCCTATCAGCAGATAGGTCTTGCGGTGCTCGATCTGCCCTTAAAGGAACTTTACGAGAAACTTGTATTGCTTAATAAGCTTTACAATGGCGAAAAGGATAGATTTCAGAGATCCTGCATAGAGAAGGTGTATCTTGATCTGTTCAAGATACTTCCGCTGGAGCAAAAGCGCCCTGCCGATGACATAATTCTCGGTGCAACCAAGATAATTGAGGACTATTTTGCCTCAGAAAAGAGGCTGCCGTACGTAGGCATATTCGGCCACAGCCACCTGGACACAGCATGGCTTTGGACAGTAGAAGAAACAAGACGTAAGCTTATGCGTACCGTTTCAAATGCAGTAACACTTCTTAACAGATATCCCGAATATCGCTTCTTTATGTCAACAGTTCTTTACCTTAAGTGGATAGAAGAGGAGGATCCTGCACTGTTTGCTGAGGTTAAAAGGTTGATTAATGAGGGAAGATTCGAGGTAAACGGCTCCACCTGGGTGGAGTGCGACGGCAATCTTACCGGCTCCGAGGCGTTTTGCAGGCAGTTCGTAAGAGGTAAAAGGTATTTAAGGGATAAGTTTGGCTTTGAGTCTGACACCTTCTGGCTGCCAGATACCTTCGGATATTCCGCCGCTTTGCCTCAGATAATGAAGCTTAGCAATGTTAAGTATTTCCTTACAACTAAGCTCAGCTGGAACGATACAAACGTTTTCCCATACGAAACATTTAATTGGAAGGGAATCGACGGCAGCGAGGTGCCGGTTCACTTTAATACCATTCATACATGGATAGACGGCGAATCTGTTGCGAAGCGCATTAATGACGTTCATAATATGCGTGAGAGCGATTCTATGCTTATAGCATACGGCTTTGGCGATGGCGGAGGCGGTCCGTCCGACGAAATGGTTTCCAGAGCGCTCTTTACCGAAAAGCATTACAAGGATGCTAAGGTGCAGCATACCACCGTTTCGGATTTCATGAAAAAGGTAAGTCAAAATCAGCTTCCCACCTACTTTGGCGAGCTTTATCTTGAGCTGCACCGCGGTACATATACCATGAATCATAAGCTCAAGATGTATAATCGCAGGCTTGAAGAGGCCCTGCATGATGCAGAGCTGGTTTCTGTCCTTCTTTCTGACAGAAGCTCTAAAGAGCTTACCGACAGTCTTTATGACGTTCTTATGCTCAATCAGTTCCACGACATTCTTCCCGGCACATGTATAGCAGAGGCTACAGACATTGCCTTGAGTGAGCAGGCGGATACGTTAAAGAAGGCCCGTGCCTATACGAGAGGAAAGGGCAGAGGTGTATACTTTAACACTCTTCCTCATGCACGCACCGAGATCCTGCCCTCAGACAAGGGACAGACCTATGAGGCTCTTGATGGCAAACGTACTGTAGCACCCTATAAGTTCGGGGCGTTTGGATACGGTAAAAAGCAGCACGGCACAGGAATTCCGTTCGCTGTTGAGGGGGATAAGATAACAACCCCCTATCTTACCGCAACAATTCGTGACGGACAGATCACATCCATGGTTTACGAGGGCAGGGAGCTTATAAACGGTAGCTTCAACGCCATTAAGGCCTACGAGGATATTCCCTACATTTATGATAACTGGGATGTTGACGCAGACTATACCTTAAAAGAAAAGAGTGTTAGCTTTATAAGCCAGGAGATAGTATCGGTTGGCGAGTATCTTCTTGTTGTCAGGGTTAAGCATGCGGTTGCTGATAATTCTATGCTGACTACCGATATAAAGTTCCGCTATGATTCGCCTGTCGTAGAGTTTGAGAACAAGCTCGTATTTGGCGATAAGCACACGCTTTTAAGGGCTGAATTTGACAGCACGCTATTTGCTCATTCCTATAAGTGTGAAACCCAGTTTGGCCACGTAGAGCGTAATTGCTACGATAGAGATAAGAGCGATATTGCAAAGTTCGAGGTTTGCTCGCACAAGTGGACAGATCTCTCTGAGCACGGCATGGGACTTTCTTTGCTCAGCGACTGCAAGTACGGCGTTTCCTGTCAGGGTGGAAAAATGGGTATTACCCTGCACAAGAGCGGCACCCATCCCGATGCCAGAGGTGACAACGGAGAGAGCAGCTTCAGATATGCTATTTATCCTCATCATGGCTCGCTTGGCATGGATACCGTCAGATTGGCATACGACTTTAATTATTCTCCCATACGTACATCTCATAAGGATATGGTTATGCCATATAAGCTCGATGGCGGTGAAACCGTGGTTTTGGAAACCGTTAAGCAGGGCGAGGACGGAGGAGTTGTTCTCCGTTTGTATGAGGCTATGGGCGCAACGTCCACAGCACGTCTTGTGGCAGAGGGTAAAAAGATCGTAGAGTGCAACATCCTTGAGGATGAGATCGTGGATCTAGGAGAGGGAGATGCGGACATCAGCTTCGCTCCCTTTGAAATCAAGACTGTAAAAATCAAATAAATCAGCCTGAAGGCATTTTGGGACCCGACGCTTGTCGGGTCCCTTTGATTATGAAAAGAATTTTCAAAATGAGCAGAAAAACTGAAATAAATTTGTAAAAATACTAAAAAAGGTATTGACACGGAAGCTGATAAGATATATAATACAATTAGTATATAATATTTTTAAAAGAATATGTGCAAAGTGCACAAAATGATTTGTTGTAGGTGTACAGAAAGGATAGAAAATGAGCGCATTAAAAAGAGGATTAATAGTATCTTGCCAGGCTGTTAAGGGCGAGCCCCTTTACGGATACGGTATCATGCATCTGTTCGCCAAGGCTGCAAAGGCCGGCGGTGCAACAGGTATCAGAGCGCTGGTCGATGATATTGACAGTATAAAGGATGAGGTAGGCCTTCCTATTATCGGATTGGTAAAGGAATGCTACGATGACAGCGAAATATATATTACTCCTACCAAGGCTGAGATAGATAGGCTGCTTAAGACAAAATGCGATGTTATCTGTATGGACGCCACCCTTCGTGACCGCCCTGCAGGAGAAACCTTAGAGGAGCTTTATAACTATGCCCGTGCGAACGCAGGTGGCAGAGAAATTATGGCAGATATTTCTACCATAGAGGAGGCAATCAACGCTGACAGACTTGGCTTTGATTATATCTCCACAACCATGAGAGGCTACACCCCTTACACTAAGCAGTATCAGATTCCCGACGTCGATTTTATGGCTGAATGCAAGGCTAAAATAAAGAACGCAAGACTTATTGCCGAGGGTGGTGTTTTTGAGACCTCGCATATGGAGGCTATATCAAAGATCAACCCTTATGCGGTGGTTGTAGGCTCGGCTATTACACGTCCCGCTGTGATCACAGAAAGATTGCTTGGCGCACTTCAGCTTGAAGATTGATATGAAGGTTGTTTATATTCCCTTAGACGAACGCCCTTGTAATTATAATTTTGCCGGCAGGATAGCAGGCGGAAGCGGTGTTCAGGTTATTAAGCCCGGGCTTGATATTCTTGGTAGCAAGAAGCAAAGCGCCGATTATGAGAGGCTGAAAAGCTTTATGCTCTCTCACGCAACCGAGGCTGACAGCTACGTGGTTTCCTTGGATATGCTTTTATACGGTGGAATTCTTCCATCGAGATTGCATCATCTGTCTGAGGATGAGCTTAGCGAGAGGCTTTCGGTCCTTGATCGGATTAAGGAGCTTAATCCCAAAGTAAAGATTTATGCCTTCGCTCTGATAATGAGATGTCCCGCTTATTCCAGCGCCGACGAGGAACCGGATTATTACGAGTATTGCGGCAGAGAGATATTCCTCACCGGACAGGTTAAGCACAAGCTTCAGCTTGGACTTATCAGCGATGAAGAGGCGGATGCGCTTTTAAACGGTTATGCATCGGTTATTAACGGAAATCTTGAGGATTTTGAGGCAAGGCGCAGAACCAACAGAAATATGCTTATTAAAGTCGTGGAGCGACTTCACAGGTCTATTGATTTTCTGATTATTCCCCAGGACGACTCTGCAGAATTCGGATATACAACTATGGATAGAGAGGCTATTAAGCTTGAGCTTAAGCAGCGTGGCCTTGCCGACGTGGCAATGTATCCGGGTGCAGACGAGGTTGGTATGACGCTGCTGGCACGTGCTGCCTGTGAGTATAAGGGCGTTGCACCGAGGATTTACTGTGACTTCGTTGACGATAGGTGCCCTGATGTCAAACCTCTATATGAGGACAGACCCGTGGGCAAAACACTTCCGTTCCAGATAGAATCTGCAGGCTGTGTCATTAACAGCGACTATACTTCTTCTGATATTATCCTTTATCTTAACTATCCTACTCGGTTACCCGTAGAGGCTTGGCAGGAAAAGAGCGTGGGATATGACGAGAGGGATCTTAAGTCCTTCATTGCAAGGATTAAGGACGGCGTTGCCGGCGGTAAAGTAGCTGCCCTGGCAGACGGAGCGTATTGCAACGGTGGCGACTGTGAGCTGCTTTGTATGCTTAACTCTGAGATGGATGTTTTAAGTCTTTCTGCTTATGCCGGCTGGAACACCTCATCTAATACCCTTGGCACGGTTATATGTCAGGCGGTATTTGTATTCTTGTTTGGTGACAATAGCGAGCAGAAGAGATTTTTGGCAGAGAGAATATACGAGGACGTTGGATATTGCGCCCATGTCCGTGCTCATATTACCGGAAATCATTTGGCTGAGCTTGGCTTTGATTATTTCAATGCAGGAGAGACCTCTGGTGTTGTTGCAGATATGGTAAGGCATCATCTTGAAGATTATATCGGTGATAAATTTCCAAATATAGTTGAAAGATATTGCATCGCAGAATGCAGAATGCCGTGGAAAAGAATGTTTGAGGTTGATCTTTCACTCAAAGAAAAAATATAAAATACAAACTTGAAATTATGCTAGTTTGCTTGATTGTTTGTATGAATTATATCATATAAAAAAAGCAATGTTGGCTTATTCATTTCATACATTTCGGCAATAGTCATTATTGCCACAGGATTTTTTTTGATTTTTTGGGAGCTTTTTATGAGTAAAAACATTATAGGAATTTGGCACAGACCGAACTCCGGCGAAAGGGAAGACACGCTCGAAGGACTTTGCGGTGTGCTTGATGAATTTCAGGCTGCGGGCATAAATCTTGTATTCCTTGAGAGCTTTTATCACGGCAAGGTGGTATATAGATCAGAGCTTATTCCTTATTCTACAAGGCTGGGTGGTTTTACCTACGGCGATTATCCCGATTACCTGACCGCCTTCGTTGCCGAGGCAAAAAAGCGTGACATTGACGTTCACGCATGGGTACAGGACTTTTACATCGGTGTTGATGAGGATGCTGTGCTGGTAAAAAAATATCCCGACTGGCTGCTTGTTAATCAGCACGGTGAAATAAGACATACCACCGAGGGACACGGCTTTGGCGGCTATCTTTTCTTTGATCCCTCTTGTGATGAGGTAAGAGATTTTCTTAAGAGAGCTTACGATGAGATGCTGACTAAGATCCCCGATTTAAAGGGACTTAATCTCGATTATATCCGTTATCCCGTTTCGGATTTCAGCGAAAGCACCGATACCGGCTATACCGAGCGATCTATGCTGGGATTTGCCAAGAGATGCGGACTGTCGCTGAGCGGCGATAATATGAGAGAGGAGCTTCACCGTATTATTGAGGAAAACGGGCTGCTTGATGAATGGATTGCATACCGTGCGGAATTTATATCCGAGTTTGTAAGGCAGATCCGTGATATGGTGAACGAAAAGCATCCCGGAAAGCTGATTTCAACAGCAGTATTCCCTGAGGTAAAGCAGTCCTACATGCTTAAAAAGCAAAACATCAAGCTCTGGCTTGACAACCACTACATAAATATGGCTACTCCGATGGTTCATTTTTATGAGGCGGATAAGGTCCGCGAGGCGGTGAAAAGTCTTAAATCAATGTGCGGTGACATTTCCTGCTATACAGGTTTGTATACCACATACCATAACCAGACGATCGCTGAGCTTTCCGATCATATAAAGGCAAGCACTGACGGTGGAGCAGAGGGCTTTGTTCTCTTTGATTCGGCAAAGACCTTCTACGAGGCGACCGAGGATTATCTCGGCTTCCTCTCCAAGCATTACGGTAGATCAAATTGATTATTAATAAAAATATATATTGGGAGGCATCCATGAAAAAAAGAAGTTACATCATAATTACCGCATGCGTTATTATGACCCTGCTTGCGCTGATAATCGGTATTACCGCATCGGCAGCAGAGGGAGAGAGTGACCGTAACCTGTCCGTAACCGGCGTTACCGTAACGGTTGGGGGTACAACTCTTAACGCATATTCCGACCCTGTAAATTACTGGGATTATGCAAGCGGAGGATCGCTTGCTGACTATGAGATCCAGGAACTGCCTATTGGCGAAAATGATACCGTTGTTTATACAGCAATGTATCACAAAACCACAACAGGCCGTGTAGGTAGCTACACTGAGTATGTTTGTGAACTTAAGGGCGACAATTATGTCGTTACTAAGGTTAACACTACCGGTGACGGCAGCACCTATATTCCCGTAGGCGGCTTCGTTGTTTCTGTTGCAAACGCTGTAAACGGTGGCTTTGCTAATCTGGGTGATGTTGTTACCCTCGGTGGCGAGAAGCTTACTATTCCCACCAGAGCAGTAGAGTCTGATACACACAGAATCGTTATTGACGGTACTAATGCAAACCGTTCCAGTAAGATGGTTGTTTATTACGACTATCAGTTCGGTGAGAAGACCGGCACTAATGTATTCGGTACAGAGATGATCTGTCAGTTCGATTTCGAGAAGAACAGCTTTGTTGTAATCGGCTTCCGTCCCTTCGGAACAGGTGATGACTCGGGCTCTGTAATTCCTGACAACGGCTTTGTTCTCAGCGCTTACGGTGAAGGATACCGTCAGCTGCTTGCTCGCTACGAGCTCTTCGATATGGGTGACGAGGTGAAGATGGTCGGCTTTGACTTCATTCGCTTTGGCGGAACTACATACGGCAGCTATGATTACGTTAACCCTTCTAGAGAAACCAACCCCGGTTCTATGGAGACTGCAACCGAGGAATTCCCCGCGTTCCGTGGCACAAACCAGACCATCATATATAAGTACGGCTGGAATTACAAGGATGCACAGGGTACCGGTACAAACGTATACGGCTATGAGGCGGCAGTTGACGCAGATGGCATCGTAGTCGAGCTTGGCGTAAACGTATCTAATATTCCCGAGGGCGGTTATGTAATTTCCGGTCACGGCACAGGACGTGACTTCATTCGCTCCAACTTCGTTCTCGGCGCAACCGTTGTGCTTAACGAGTCTAACCAGACATTTGCTATTTCTACCACTCTTAACAGCTACTATGAAAATCTTGTTTTGAGCGTTGAGTCTGTAATCAGCACTGCTGAAACCAGAATCAAGCAGCTCTATGATGTTGACAAGGAGCTTTTAAATGAGTATATTACCGAAATCAGAGTAGTTCTTGAGGATCTTAAGACTGTAAAGGAAGAAATCGAAAAATCTCTCGAGGATGAAAACCTTTCTGAGCAGGCTCGTCTTTCCTACCTTATGAATTATAACAACAGCCAGCTTCAGATCGAAAAGCTTCGTCAGAAGATCATAGTATCCTCTGCAGAGAGCAAGGCTGTTTCTGCTCGCGCTGTATGGCACAGACCTATTGAAATGAGCTATGCAGAGATCGAGACAAACGTTAAGATGTACAAGGATATAGGCATTAACCTTGTCTTTGTTGAAACTCTTTATAACGGTTATTCTGCGTTCAAGAGCGATGCAGAGGAATTCCCATATCACAAGAATCTCGCTCCTATTTACGTTAAGGATGAAACAACTACATATGACGACTATCTCACAGCATTCGTTGCATGCTGTGTTGAAAATGGCATCGAGGTGCACGCTTGGGTAGAGAACTTCTATGTTGGTATCAGCGCTACCGTACCTGTTCTTCAGCAGCATCCCGATTGGATAATGTATAACGATGATAACACCACCGTTCAGCGTAACGAGGGTGGTCCCTACTATTTCATCGATCCTGCCAATAAGGATGTTCAGGATCTTTTGATCGGCTATTACAATGAGCTCTTTGAAAAGCACCCTGATATTAAGGGTCTTAACCTCGACTACATCCGTTATCCTGTTTCCAGCGCAGATGAGGATACCGGCTTTACCATGGCAGCGATGAAGGGCTTCTATGAGTCGCTCGGTAAGAAATTCACCGACGCTCAGCTCGCCGACAGAATAAAGATGGCTAATAAGTTCAAGCAGCTCTTTAACAAGGATTACCTTGTAGGCGGTCAGAAGGAAGCTGATGAAAATTATACAAAGTGGGTTGACTACCGTATGTCTGTTGTTACAGAATACGTTCGCCGTATTAAGGATGAGGTTAAGGAGCCCAACGGCATTATGCTCTCCACATCTGTATTCGCTTCGCTTCAGGAATCTACCGGCGCTAAGAAGCAGGATTGGAAGACCTGGTTCTCCAACGGTTGGATCGACATTGCAACTCCCATGGCATATTACACTAACGTAATTGACGTTAAGGATAGGGTTGAGGATATGATCCTTATGGCAGGCAACAACTGTATGTATTATACAGGTATTGCTTCCTCCTACAGCGGTCTTCCCGCATGGCAGAACAAGGAGTTTGTTGAGGCATCCTATACTGCGGGTGCTTCCGGATACGTAATCTTCTGTTCTACTCAGATCATTGGTCACGAGGACGTTCAGCTTGCGCTCCGCAGTGGCGTAAACAGCAAGTGGGCAATTCTTCCTCATGCTGATATTAACGACGTTCTTGCTGCAAGCTTTGCAGATATTCTTGACAAGGCAGACAGAATATATATTCCTGCCGGCGGTATGACCGAGGAAAACAAGGCTGACCTTGAGAAGATCCTTAATGAAATCGCTGAGATGAGCGATGAGAACGCAGAAAGCATCCATAAGATCTACAGCCTTATTAATAAGCTTGCTAAGGATGATATCAAGTCTTATGCAAAGGGCTACTCCCGTCAGAGAATCATTGAGCAGCTCGATGAGATCGCAACCATTCTTGATGCAAGAATTTCTATGAAGCTTATTGAGGATAAGGAATGGGATCCTGAGGTTGATGGTCCTCGTCCCGAGTTTAAGGATATTACTGAAGATACTCCCGATACCGATAATAATAACAGCAACAATAACAACGACAGCACCGAGCCCGGCACAGGCGCTAGTGATAACAACAACGATGATCCCGATGACGGTGAGGAGAAGCTTGGCTTCTTTGCAAGAATCTGGCGAGCTATCGTAAACTTCTTTAAGAAGCTGTTTGGCATTACTGATAAGAAATAATTTTTCCCAAACATAGGTTAAGCGCACCTATCTTGGTGCGCTTGACCGCAAAAAACTCGATGATATAAACCTAAGTTTACAAAAAATGTAAAAATGATCTGTATGAGAGGAAACGATGACAAATAAACGTCTAAAAATTATTTTCAGTCTACTGATCACAATACTCTTTCTTACACTCGGAATATCCAGTTCTGCAGCGCAGTCAAACGGTAATATACGCAATATTTCTGTAAGCGGTATTACCGTAACGGTTGGGACTAAAACCGTAGGTGAATTTTATTCAGACCCTGCTGATTATTCCGAAACTCTTAACGGAAGCGCTTTTGCTGATATCAGGGTAAATTATCACGATATAGGCACTAACGATTTAGTTGTTTATACTCCGCTTTATCCCGATACTACTACCGGACGAGTAGGTAATTATACAGAGTATGTCTGTGAGAAGCAGAATGGAAAATTTGTTGTTACCAAGATCAATTCATCCGGTGACGGTAGCACCTATATTCCCATCGGAGGCTTTGTACTTTCACTTAACAGCACCTCTTATCCGAATTTTGCTAAGATTGGCGATCAGGTTAAGCTTGGTGGTAGTAGCGTTACCATTCCTACCAAGGCCGTAGAGTCCTCCAAGGGAAAAAGGGTGGTAATAGATGCCATGAACGTTAAGCGTTCAACCACCATGGTTGTATATTACGACCATGAGTATGGGCAGAAAACCGGAACAAATATTTATGGCACTGAGGTTATCTGTCAGTATGATTTTGACAAAAACGCTTTTGTTGTTACCGATTTTCGCGAATTCTATACAGGAGATGATTCCGGATCGGAAATTCCAGATAATGGATTTGTTTTAAGCGCATACGGCTCAGGTTATCGACAGCTGCTCGCACAGGGGCACCATTTTGATATAGGTGATGAAATTAAAACGGTTGGCTTTAGCTTTGTAAGCATGACTGATAGTGTAATGAATAATACATATAACACTCTTGCAAGTAGGGTTAATACGGTTATTAGTAGCGCGGAAACGAGATTGGCGCAGCTTTATGATCTTGATAGGGGGCTTCTTGCCGGATATATTTCCGAGGCTAGAGCAAAGCTTGCTGAAATGAAGCAGATAAAGGATAGCTTCCAATCAGGCACCCTTACCGATGATGAGCGTGCGACGCAGGCTATAAACTTCACCAGTGCCGAGATTGCAGTTGAGCAGCTCTGTGATAGAATAGTTACTGCCTCTGCAGAGAGCAAGGTTGTATCTGCACGCTCAACCTGGCACAGACCATGTGAAAAGAACTATGCGGAAATCAAGGCGAATGTTGAGATGTTTAAGGAGATCGGTGTAAACCTGATCTTCGTCGAGACCTTCTACCACGGCTCGTCCGCATTTAAAAGTGATTTAAGCGATATTCCGTATCATTCAAGTCTTTCCGACCAATATACGGATACAGAAAAAAACATTGTTTACAAGGATTATCTCTCGGCATTCGTGGCCTGCTGTGATGAATACGGCATTGAGGTACATGCCTGGGTAGAGAACTTCTACGTCGGTATAAGTGGGAGCGCAAGGATCTTGCAGAATCATCCCGACTGGATAATGTACAACGATGATGGCAGCTACCTTCAGCGCAATGAGGGCGGTCTGTACATATTTATTGATCCTGCAAATAAAGAGGTTCAGGATCTCCTGATCGATTTTTATAACGAGATTTTTGAAAAGCATCCTGGCATCAAAGGCCTAAACCTTGACTATATACGCTATCCCGTTTCCAATAGGAGCCAGGATACCGGATATACCATGGCAGCGATGAAAGGATTCTATGAGTCTCTCGGTAAGAGCTTTACCGCTGATCAGCTTGCCGATCGTACCAAGATGGCAAACAAGTTTAAGCAGCTCTTTAACGGCGGCTATCTTATCGGTGGTCAGACCGAGGCTAATTCAAATTACAACCTTTGGGTTCAGTACCGTACCGATATAATTACCGACTACGTGCTTCGTATTAAAAATGAGGTAAAGGAACCCAACGGTATTATTCTTTCCACCGCAGTTTTTGCCTCGATATCCGAGTCTATCAGCTCAAAAAAAGCCGATTGGCAGATATGGTATAAAAACGGTTGGATAGATATTGCTACTCCCATGGCATATTACACCTCTGCCGGCACCGTTAAAACAAGGGTAGAGGAGATGATAAATATGGGCGGTAACAACTGCCTTTATTACACCGGCATTGCCTCCTCCTACAGCGGTTTGCCCGCATATCAGAACAAGGAGTTTATTGAGGCATCTTATAATGCAGGCGCATCCGGATACGTAATCTTCTCATCTGCCCAGATAGTTGGTCACGGTGACGTACAGCTTGCGCTGAGCAGCGGTGTAAACAGAAAGTGGGCGGTGTTGCCCCACGCTGACGTATATGATATCCTTGCCGCAAGCTTTGCGGACATTCTTGACAAGTCTGACAGAATATATATTTCCGCCGGTTCTATGACAGTATCGGGCAGGGAAGGATTGGCTGATATGTTCAGCGATATTCTTAACGGCTCCGGCAATAGCGCGAGTGCTATTAACAAGGCGTATAAGAGTGTGTCTGCCCTTGCTAAGGATGCTAAAAATTATGCTAGCGGCTATGCGCTCCAGAGGATCGTGGAGCAGCTTAACGAGCTTGCCTCTATCCTTGATGCGAGAATTTCTATGAAGCTTATTGCTGACGGTCTTTGGAATCCCGGGGTTGACAGCGTTCGTCCAGAGGTTAAGGATGAGGTTGTTGATCCACCCGTAGTTCCCGATGACGGTGGTGAAACACCTGATGACGGTGGTGAAACACCCGACGACGGTGGTGAAACCCCCGACGACGGTGGCGAAACTCCCGATGACGGTGGCGAAACTCCCGATGACGGTGGCGAAACTCCTGATAACGGCGGCGAAACTCCCGATGACGGTGGCGAAACTCCCGATGACGGTGGCGAAACTCCCGATGAAGATGGAGAAAAGCCGACTGTGGATAACGGTGAGCCCGAGCCCGATCACAATAACAACAATAAAGAGGAAGCAAACAACGAGCAGGAGGAAGAAAAAATGGGCTTCTTCCGTCGTATCTTCCGCGCAATAGTAAGGTTCTTTGTCAGGTTGTTTAAGGGCGACCTTGACAAGTACAAATAATTTAGGTTTTTGGGCGATTCACGCCTTAAAATGATAATCAATATTTTATTATAGGAGGTATCTCTATGAAACTGTCAAAGATTTTGACAATCATCACAGTCATTCTGGCTCTTGTGATCAGCATGGTTTCCTGTAGTCTCATCGAAGAGATTAAGGGCATCATTGCTGAGGAAGAGCACGTATGCGAAAGCGCATGCGCAGAATGTGGACTGTGTACCGACGCTGAGTGTACCGAGGATGCTTGTGCAAGCAAGTGCCAGGGACATGAATCAGGCAAGCCTGACGGCGGCGAAACCGAAGACAAGCACGTTTGCGAAAGCGCATGCCCCGAGTGTGGCAAGTGCCTTGACGCAACTTGCTACGATGCTGCTTGTGCAGGTAAGTGCGAGGGTCATAAGGCTCCCGTTCACAGCTGTACCAGCAAGTGCCCTGAGTGTGACAACTGCCTTGACGCAGAGTGCGACGACGCAGCTTGTGCAGACAAGTGCGAGGGTCACGAGGATGTTCCTGCTCACGAGTGTGAGAGCGTATGTCCCGAGTGTAGCAAGTGCCTTGATGCAACCTGTGGCGATTCCGCTTGTGCAGACAAGTGTGAGGGTCACGCTCCCGCTCACAGCTGTGAGAGCGTATGTCCCGAGTGTGGCAAGTGCCTTGATGCAACTTGCTCCGATGCAGCTTGTGCAGAGAAGTGCCAGGGTCACGTAGTTGCAACCACTCCCGTAATCACCGTTATTCCTCCCGAGCTTGAAATCAACGCAGGCGATGATATCGAGCTTCTGTTCGGCGTAAGCGTTTCTGACGAAGGTGACGAGAATCCCATTCTTATCATTGAGGATGATGACGGATTTGACAACACCGTTGAGGGTACCTACACCATTACCTACTATGCAATAAATAAGTTTGGTAACGAGGCTTATGCTACTCGTACCGTTATAGTTAACAAGGCTCTCTCCGCACTTACCCTTGAGGTAAGAGCAAATCGCCTTGGTGAAAACAAGTGGGCAGGCAATCTTCTTAACTTCAAGAATAATGAATACGTTACTCTTTCCGGCGACATGACTTATAATGTAGCTACCAGCGGCGTATTTTACAACTCTTCAAACGGTAGCATCACTCTCTCTATCCCCGGCGGTTACGGCGTTGCAGCTATCATTGATGCAAACGGCGTAGTTATCGAGGGTCGTGATGGTGCTAACAACAAGTTTGTTGACGCTAAGAATCCTAATCGTGATTCCAGTGGTGTAAGCACCATAGTTGTTGATGGAAAGTCTGTTACCATTGCGGATGCATTCGCACAGAATATGATTATTCCTGCAGGCGGTTATGCAATCGTCGTTCAGAACGGTTACTGCGGTACTACCGTTGACTCTGACGGCCGTGGTTTCATGAACTACAACGTTATCTACCAGTACGGCAACGTAGTTCGTCTTCTTTGGGCTGATTCTCAGCAGATTCTTACTCCTTACGTTGACCAGGCACCTGTAATTTCCGGTACTGGTACAACCGTTTACGCGGGCAACAGCGAATTCGTTCTTGAGGACGGTGTTCTTGCGGGAGTTACTGCTACTGATGATAATGGCACCTTCGCAACTGATGATGATGTTACCATCACTGTAACTATTGCAGACAACGGTGGCTTTGATATCAACGTTCCCGGCGAGTACAATATTACTCTTTCTGCTACCGACGGTACTCACACCACTAGTGTTATAAGAGTGGTTGAGGTTAATACCAGCTCTGTTGAAATCAAGGTTGGCGATAACGGCATGACTCTTCTTGGAGACCTGATTTCAATCGACGAAGATATTGTTGCTCTTAAGAAGTACTATTTCGTAATTTACACTCCTGAGTATAATGGCGGTCTTAACTGGACTAACGGCTGGGGTGAGGCATTCGTTCTTAACCAGTACGGTGAGATCATCCGTATCTACGACGGTGCAAACGGTAAGTACTATGACCTTGACAACCAGGGCGGTATCGCTGATCCTACCAAGTGTACTGCAGCAGGCTACCTTACCGAGGCTTACGATTCCCTTCAGGCAGGCGAGTATCTTGTAGTTGCTCCTAACGGCAACGGCAACGTATCCCGTGCCTTCTTCCTTAACAACCGTACTATCGGCGCTAAGATGACTATCCCCGGCATCACCTTTGCTCACAAGTGTGAGAGCGTTTGTGTACAGTGCGGTCTCTGCCTCGATGCAGATTGCACAGATGCAGCTTGCGCTAACAAGTGCCAGGGCCACGTTCACAACTGTGAGGACATTTGTGATGTATGTGCAAAGTGCACCTCCGAGTGTGATAACGAGGTTTGCGCAGCAAAGTGTGACTGCGTAACTGTTGTAGTTGGTAGCAAGTCCCTCAAGATCCTTGGCGGCACCATCGCTATCGACGTAGCAGCTCCTACTCTCGGTTCCTACAACTTCGTAGTTTATACCTATGCCTTCAAGGCTCAGAATCCCGAGCTTTCCTGGAATAACGGTTGGTCTCAGGCATTCATTATTAACGAGTACGGTCAGGTTGTTCGTATTTACGACGGTGTATCCGGCGGTAAGTACTTCGATGCTAACAACTTCGCAGGTATCGTTGATTCTTCCATCACTACCGCGGGCAACATCCTTAAGGATGAATACGCTTCTCTTTCCGAGGGCGAGACCCTTATCCTTGGTGCTAACGGCGGTATGAATAACAACGCAGGCCGTGGATTCCTTGGCGGTGTTCGTACTATCGGTCTCATCGCTACTATTCCCGGCGTAACCTTCCAGACTCTTCCCGAGCACGCTTGTGAGAGCGCTTGCTCCGAGTACGGTAAGTGCATGGATGCAACCTGCATCATGCCCGCATGTCTTGCTAAGTGTGCTTGCCACAGATGCGAGAGCATTTGTGCAAAGTGCGAGGGCTGTCTTGATCCCGCTTGTACCGAAAAGGCTTGCGAGACCAAGTGCTCCTGCCACGACTGCGAGAGCCTTTGCGCTATCTGCGGTGGCTGTAAGGACACCGAGTGCACTAACGATGTATGTGCAAAGAAGTGTGTATGCATTATCGAATCTACCACTGTTAAGTACTTTGCTGTAAACGGAACCTCCTTTATGGCAGCTGAAGGCAAGTGGCTTTACAACTCTATCTGTGGTAACACCACCGAGCCTAAGGCACAGAACTATAAGATGATCATCTTTGACAAGAATTACAAGGGTAGCTTCACCACTAACTCTTACGGTGCTGCTCTCGTAGTTGACGCTAACGGCGTTCTTGTTAAGGGTTATGCATGGGACGGCTACTACACCGCAGACGGTAAGGCAGCTATCCACTATGCAGTAGGCGATTACGCTACCGTTGCTTTCGCTGAGCTTAAGGCTGGCGAGGTTCTTATTATCTTCCCCAACGACGGTTCTAACGCAGCAGATTCTGCTCGTACCTTCGCTAAGGGTATCTGTGATAACTGGGCAAATACTATGGGCAAGACCGTAACTCTTACCGGCTTCACCTTCGACGGTGTTGTTGTTCACGAGTGTGAGTCCGTATGTCCTCAGTGTGGCCTTTGCCTTGATGCAGAGTGCACCGAGCCTGTTTGCGCAAGCAAGTGTGCAGGTCACTCTCACAACTGTGATTCCGCATGTGCTACTTGTGGCAAGTGCCTTGATAAGGAGTGCACCGAGGATATCTGTGCAACCAAGTGTAACTGCATGACCTTTAATGTTAACGGTAAAACCTTCACTGCTGTAGATGGCAAGTGGATTTACAACCAGGCAGTAACTGCTACTACCGCACAGAACTATTCCATGATTATTTATGACAAGAACTATACCGGCGCAGTTACTACTAACGCTTATGGTGCAGCTATTGTTCTTGACCAGTATGGTAAGCTTATTAAGATTTATGACGGTGCAAACGGCTGGTTCTATGCTCTTGATAACGTTGCAACTGGTAGAGTTTCTGCGGCAAGTGCAGGATTCACTACCGCTAATTATGCTACTGTAGCATGGGATAAGCTTGCAGAGGGAGAGACTCTTATTATCTTCCCCAATGATGGCGCTACCAATGCGGCTCGTGGCTTTGCTCTTGGTCTCCGTAACATTGACGGAAACGGTGCATACAAGCTTGTTGATGGTGAGCATCCTTACTTTGGCAAGGTAGTAAGCCTTACCGGCATCACCTTCGCTGATCCTAACAAGACCATTACCATTGGTTCTAAGACCTATACTGCTACCGAGGGTAAGTGGCTTTACAACACTGCTGTTTCTACCAGCAATGCTGCAAGTTACGCTATCATCATCTACGACAAGAACTTCACCGGCACCTTCACCACCAACGGCTACGGTGTAGCAGTTGTTCTTGGCGCAGACGGTAAGGTAGCAAGAGTTTACGACGGTGCAAATGCCGGTTATACTGATGCGACTACCGGAGTTGGCGACAAGACACACGGTGTAACTGTTAACAACTTCGCTACGCTTGCATGGGAAAGCCTTCAGGCAGGCGAGACTCTCGTTATTCTTCCTAACGGCGGTTCCGATGGCAACGCTGCTCGTCAGGTTGGTCTTGATTGCCGTTACCTCATCGGTCAGAAGATGAGCATCACCGGCTTTACCTTCAACTAATTAAATAATTAATTAGCAATTCATTAAAACAAATAGCTCCCGCCGCTTCGGCGGTGGGAGCCAAACAAAAAAGGGAAGTGCTATGAAAAAAATATTAGCTTCTTTATCGCTGATAATTATATTTATTATGCTGTCCACCGTTACAGCAGCTGCTTTTAGCTCCAGTGTTCTTAGCAGCCCTACTTATCAGAAGAATATTGACGGTATCAATTATGTTGAGACCTCTGTAAAGGAAAACGGTTCAACACAGAAGATTTTTTACGGTGAATATAACACCACTAGCGAAAACGCTGAGTACGAATGGGTTATTCACAGCGTAAGAGAGGGATCTAATACCACCCTTACCAACGTTATGAATATTGCCAAGGATTACGAGGCATCTACCGGACGCAAGGTTATGCTTGCTGTTAACGGAGATTACTTCTATAACACAGGCGCCAACGTTGATTCCTACGTTAACAACGGTATCGTTGTTACCAAGGGAAATATGGCGAATAAAAATTGTATTGGATTTGACAACAACGGAAAAGTTGTGGTCGGCAGAATGACCGAGACCGAGGCTCGCATCGTAATTTATGATGCAGACGGTCAGCCTCAATTTTTCGAGATTGATAAATTTAATCAGCAGCCTGCAGAGGGCGAAATCGCAATTTACAATACCGCCGGCACTTATACCGTTACCAACGCAGGTGCTATGGTGGTAAAGGCTCAGGATACCAATCTTACCGCATATCCTGTATGGGGTACTGAATACACCATGACTACAAAGGGTGTGCAGAGCAGCAAGACCTTTACTATTAAGAGCGGTCAGTATGCTGTAGTTTACACCTCCGCTCATGACAATATATTCAAGAATTGTCAGTACGGTGAGAAGGTAGATCTCGTTGAGATCCCTGCAGGCAAATTTGCAGATTGTACATGGGTTGTCGGCGGTTATGATGCTCTTGTTAATAACAATACCGTTAACACCAGCTGCCATACCGATAACAGCGGTAATGCGGCAGCTCCCCGTACCTTCATAGGCTTTAAGGCTGACGGTACAGGCTTCCTTTGTGTAGTTGACGGACGTGGCGCAGGCGGCTCTGTTGGTATTACAGTTAATCAGGAGGCTCAGCTTGCAAGCGTGCTCGGAGCACAGTTTGCTCTTGAGCTTGACGGTGGCGGATCCTCTACCATGGTTGTTCGTATCAATGATACACTTACTCTCCGCAACTCTCCCTCCGACGGATCTATGCGTAAGGTTTCAAACGCTATTCTTTTGGTTGAAAAGCCTGCCCCTGTACATGAGTGTGAGAGCGCTTGCGAAACCTGCGGTCTTTGTACCGACTCTTCCTGCACCGAGAGCGCATGCGCTGATAAGTGTGCGGGACATATTCCTCCCCATGAGTGCGAGAGCGCTTGTGACACCTGTGG
>JAGCLY010000068.1 GCA_017646745.1 Clostridia bacterium | reverse complement strand
GGTCCGCGGTGATGAGCGCAACACCGCCGAGCTTATCAACTACCTTCAAAATTCTCGCGAGCTGAAGATCCAGCGCCTCCTTGGAGCACTCGGTTGCAAGGAAGGAGCCGGTATGGCCAACCATGTCACCGTTGGGGAAATTAACACGAAGATACTTATACTCGCCGGATCTTAAGCACTCAATAAGCTTATCGGTGATCTCAGCGCACTTCATCCACGGTCTCTCCTCAAAGGGAACGATGTCAGAGGGGATCTCAATATAGGTTTCAAGCTCCTCGGAGAACTTGCCGGACTTATTTCCGTTCCAGAAATAGGTAACGTGACCGTACTTCTGTGTTTCGGAAATAGCAAGCATATTTACGCCTGCGCCTACAAGATATTCGGTCATAGTGTTAGTAATCTCAGGGGGAGAAACGAGATAACGGCTAGGAATATGAAGGTCACCGTCATACTCAAGCATACCTGCGTAAAGTACAGCGGGAACACGCTTTCTGTCAAACTTATCAAAATCAGCGCCAGACTCAAATGCCTTGGAAATCTCAATAGCACGGTCACCGCGGAAATTATAGAAGATAACGCTGTCACCGTCGTTGATAGTACCGACAGCCTCGCCATCCTTTGCTACGACAAATGGAGGAAGATCCTGGTCAATGACTTTAAGCTCTGCTCTATAAGTATTGATAGCCTCCTCTGCGGATGCAAACTGTCTGCCCTCGCCGAGAACGTGAGTCTTCCATCCGGTCTCTACCATAGCCCAGTTAGCCTCATATCTGTCCATGGTAACCTGCATTCTGCCGCCGCCCGATGCAATCGCAACGTCAAATTCAGCTGATCTGAGGTCGTTAAGATACTCCTCGAAAGGAAGAACGTAATCAAGAGCGCTGGTCTCGCCAACGTCACGGCCGTCAAGAAGAATATGAAGTCTTACTCTCTTAACACCGTCAACCTTAGCTCTGTCAATAAGTGCCTTGAGGTGATCGATGTGAGAGTGAACGTTTCCGTCAGAGAAAAGACCGATAAGGTGGAGTGTAGAGGAGTTAGACTTTACACCGCCAACAAGAGTGTTCCAGGTTTCGGATGCAAAGATCTTGCCGCTCTCAATAGACTGAGAAACCAGCTTTGCTCCCTGTGCGAATACCTGGCCGGAGCCGAGAGCATTATGTCCAACCTCGGAGTTACCCATATCATCGTCGCTGGGAAGACCAACGGCAGTGCCGTGAGCCTTAAGAGAAACCATGGGATACTTCTCCATGAGCATATCAAGAGTAGGAGTGTGAGCAGCAGCAATAGCATTTGCGCCATTATTGGGCGCAATGCCAACACCGTCCATTACTATTGTGAGAAGGGGGCCCTTCACACCCTCGAATTTTGTAGATTTGTTAAGCTTTAACATTTGTTGTTTACCCTTTCAAATTTTTAAATGTCCGCATCCTTTATGTAAAGATGACCGTAATCTGTAATGAATTTTTTTCTGTCTTGAAGCGCATCGCCAAGCAGCACGTCAAACATCTTTGCAGTTTCCTCCGCATCTGTGGGAGTAACAGCGATGAGACGGCGGGTCTGAGGACACATGGTGGTACGCCACATCATATCCGGCTCGTTCTCACCAAGTCCCTTCGAGCGCTGAAGAGTGTATTTCTTGTTACCGAGCTTGGCAAGAATCTCTGCCTTCTCAAACTCGTTGTATGCAAAATAGGTTTCTCCGCCCGAGGTAATCTCGAAGAGAGGCGACTCTGCAATATAAATCTTCCCCTTCTCGATCAGAGTAGGAAGAAGCTTGTAGAACATTGTCAGAAGCAGAGTTCTTATCTGGAATCCGTCCTCGTCCGCATCGGTACAAATTATGATCTTATTCCACTTCATAAGATCGTAGTTAAAGGTCGTCAAATCCGACTTTTTGCCCGTCTTAACCTCTACTCCGCAGCCAATGACCTTCAAGAGATCAACGATAATATCGCTGGCAAAAATCTTGTCGTAGGTGGACTTCATACAGTTAAGAGTTTTACCCCTTACGGGAATGATGGCCTGGAACTCGGCATTTCTGCCAAGCTTACAGCTCGACATCGCAGAATCACCCTCTACGATATAAATCTCTCTGACACTGGGATCCTTTGAACGGCAAGGAACAAACTTCTCGACACGGTTAGAAACGTCCATTGTGCCTGTCAGCTTTTTCTTGATATCTATCTTAGTACGTTCTGCAGATTCCCTGGCTTTCTTGTTAACAAGAACCTGATTAGCTATAATAGAAGCGCTGTTTCCGTTCTCAGTAAGATATATCTCGAGATTGGTTTTAATAAACTCGGTAAGCGTCTTTTGAATAAACGCATTGGTAATAGCCTTTTTGGTCTGGTTCTCATAAGAGGTCTGAGTTGAAGATGAATTAACTATTACAGCAAGGTTGTCCGCAATATCTGCGAAAGTGATCTTCGACTCATTCTTTGCCTTCTTATTGTGCGCCTTAATATACTTGTCTATGACAAAAGTAAATGCATTCTTAACCGCCTTATCGGGAGCTCCGCCATATTCAAGGAAGGAGGAGTTATGATAATACTCGGTAAGACCGTTTTTCGCAAAACAGAAGGTAATCTCGGCCTTAAGTCTATAGTCGGGCATGTCCTCACGGTCACGTCCCTTAGTTTCAAAGCTCCAAAGCACGGGTGAGGTCATTCCAACGCCGTCTGTAATCTCGGCAATATAATCGGCGACTCCCTGCTCGTAGTAATATTCGGTCTTATCGAACTTACCCTTTTCGTTTTCAACCTCAAGAATAAATCTTATACCGGCATTAACAAAGGCCTGACGGCGAAGAGTGGACGAAAGAAACTCAACGGGAATATCTATTTCCTTAAATACCTTAAGGTCGGGACGCCATTTAATGATAGATCCACGCTTCTTCATCCCGGGCTCAATATCGGTAACCTTTAATTCTGTACAGGGATTTCCGCTCTTGAAGTGAATCTGTGAAAGAGTCTTTCCGTTATAGGATCTTACCTCCATGTACTCCGAAGAATACTGAGTCGCGGTAGCGCCAAGACCGTTAAGGCCAAGCGAAAATTCGTATGCGGCATCACCGTCGTTGTTATCATACTTACCGCCGGCATACAGCTCGCAGAAAACCAGCTCCCAGTTCCAGCGCTTCTCCTTCTCGTTATATCCGAGAGGAACACCACGGCCAAAATCCTCTACCTCAATGGATAGATCTCTATATTTTTTTACAATAATCTTGTCGCCATAGCCTTCTCTGGCCTCGTCGACAGAGTTTGCAAGAATTTCTATAAACGAATGCTGACATCCGATAAGATCGTCAGAGCCGAAGATAACCGCAGGTCTTTTTCTGACTCTGTCGGCGCCCTTTAGGCTCTTGATACTTTGATCGTCATATTCTTTTTTTATCTTTTTGGGTGCCACAATTATCCCTCCAATTTTTATCCAGTTTATATTATAACACGCATAAATTAATTTGTCAAGAATTTAAAACCGTCATTTGCTTGACATTTGGCACGCAAAATGGTATACTGTTTGCATGGAAAAGATTTATGAAATTATAGCAAACGGTGACAGGCTGCCCACCGATGTAAAGAGCTATCTATACTCTCTCGGACTGTCTGTTACACTGGTGAAAAAAGCAAAATACGGCGGAATACTATTAAACGGACATGCTGTGACCGTTCGTGCTACTGTAAACGTCGGCGACAAGCTTGAAATATATCTTGACGAGCAGGTCAGCGAAGGTATTCCTCCAATGGATATTCCCCTTACTGTTTTATATGAAGATGAGGATATCCTTGCAGTCGACAAGCCAACAAACATGCCCACCCACCCGTCAAAGGGCAACAATCTCCCTACCCTTGCTAACTCAGTTATGGGATATTACGGAGGAAGCTTTGTTTTCAGGTCGGTAAACCGACTTGACAGAGATACCTCGGGAGTTGTTATAATAGCAAAAAACAAAATAAGCGCTTCTGCTCTTTCAGAATCCATGAAAAAGGGACTATGGAACAAAAAATATCACGCATTGGTAGAGGGGTGTCCATCACCCGAGGAAGGAACAATCGATGCACCGATTGAGAGAATTGAAGAAGGAAATATAAAGCGCACAGTTAGAGACGACGGAAAGCGGGCGATCACCCTCTTCAAGGTTATAGAAAAATACGAAAACAGCTCTCTTTGTGAGATTACACTCCTGACCGGCAGAACTCATCAGATAAGAGTACATATGTCACATATAGGTCATCCGCTTGTTTCTGATTTCCTATATGGAACAAAAACAGAGAAAGAATATTTTTTGCGTTGCCATGAAATATCATTTCCTCATCCTAAAAATGGAAAAATTCTAGTTATAAAAGCATAAAAGTGCCGATTCTGCAAATCATTGTTTGCAAAATCGGCATTTTTTATTTATTAATCATCGCAACAAGTGTCGCCTCATCAATAATTTTTACACCAAGATCCTTTGCCTTTGTAAGCTTAGATCCTGCTTCTTCACCGGCAACAACATAGGAAGTCTTTTTAGACACACTTCCCGAAACCTTGCCGCCGTTTTGCTTAATAAGAGCAGATGCCTCATCACGTGTCATAGTAGGCAGAGTTCCTGTAAGAACAAATGTAAGACCTGCGAAGAGTTCACCTTTTTCCTCTCTGGTGGCATTTGTATTAACACCAAGAGCAACGAGTCTATCACAAAGCGCTCTGGTAGCAGGATCGGCAAAGAACTCAACCAAGGCGGTTGCGGTAATCGTTCCAATATCCTTTATTGAAGCAAAATCATCAAAGCTTGCATTATAAAGATTATCAAGCGAGCGCATTTTACCCGCGATCTCCTCGGCGGCAACCTCTCCCACCTGACGGATACCGAGAGCAAAAAGAAGCCTTTCAAGTCCACGAGACTTTGATTCCTCGATTGCTGAAACAAGGTTCTCAGCACTCTTCTTACCCATTCTATCAAGATTTTCAATATCCTCGACCCTCAGTGTATAAAGATCAGCAATATCCGTAATTTTGCCTGCGGAAAGCAGCAGCTCAACTACCTGAGGACCAAGGCCGTCAATATTCATTGCGCCCTTCGAGGCAAAATGGGTTATGCTACGAGCAGTCTGTGCAGGACAAGCAGGATTTACGCATCGGGTTGCTGCCCCCTCACCACACTCATCTCTCACAACTCTGCCGCCGCAAGAGGGACATGTATCGGGCATTGTAAATACCGCTTCACTGCCCGTACGTTTTTCTGGCAGAGATCTGATTATTTCCGGAATGATTTCACCGGCCTTGCGTACAACCACGGTATCACCGATACGAATATCACGCTCGGTAATAAACTGTGCGTTGTGTAACGTTGCTCTGGAAACGGTAGTGCCGGCAAGTCTTACAGGCTCAAGATTAGCGGTGGGAGTAAGAACACCGGTTCTGCCGACCTGAATATCTATGGAAACAAGCCTTGTTTCCTTTTCCTCGGGGGGATACTTATACGCAACAGCCCACTTTGGTGTACTTGTTCCCTCGCCTACAGTGATTCTGTCTGCAAGATTGTTAATCTTAACTACTGCGCCGTCCATATCAAAGGGCAGCTGCTCACGGCTGTCACCGAGATATTCAATGTGATTTGCAACCGCATCATAGCCCTTGGCGGCGATTCTGTGAGATACGGTAACGAATCCCAGCTCGTCAAGTCGGTCAAGAGACTCGGTATGTGTTTTTACGCTTCTGCCGTCGATATAAAGCTCTCCCTCCTGAAGATTGAAAACAAGAATGTCGAGTCTTCTGGATGCGGCAACCTTAGGATCAAGCTGACGCAGAGAGCCTGCAGCCGCATTTCTAGGATTGGCAAAGAGGGGCTGCCCCGCCGCCTCTCTAACAGCATTAAGCTCGTTAAAGACCTTTTTGGGCATATAAACCTCACCTCGAACACAGAGGTAAGGAATCGGCTCCTTCAATCTGAGAGGAATGGACTTGATTGTTTTAAGATTTTCGGTAACATCCTCTCCAACCTCTCCGTCACCACGGGTAGCGCCCTTTACAAAAATACCGTCTCGGTAAATAAGAGATACCGAAAGTCCATCTATTTTAGGCTCGACAGAATACTCGGCCACGCCTCCAAGCTCGGCTGTCATTCTCTCTGTAAAGTCATGAAGCTCGTCAAAGGAAAACACGTCGGTAAGACTGCCCATCTTAACGGTATGAGTATATTTTTCAAATCGGTCAAGCGCCTTTCCGCCGACACGTACAGTAGGCGAATCGGGCGTTCTTATTTCCGGGAACTCTGCCTCCAGCTCGGTAAGCTCACGAAACATCATATCATATTCATAATCCGAGATTTCGGGTGCATCGTTCTCATAATAAAGCCTTGAATTATAGCTTATAATCTCACGCAGTTTTTCTGCACGCGCTCTCGCCTGTTGAAGAGTCATTTTTTGTTTTTCCTTCCAAAAATTTACTGATATAATTTTACCATGCAAAGGCTATTTTGTCAAGGTGGGATTTTTTTGAATTAACAAGGTTACAATTATTCAAAATATAAATATTGTGTCGAATTTTTAAGCAAAAATGAATTTAAATTGGGGATTGACATTCACCGTTATATGTGTATAATTTTATTGTAACTTACATTATACCTTATCCGAGGAAAAAATATGAAAAAGAATCTTCCAACACTAAAGGAATTTACATTTATTAACTTTGCTATCGTGCTGGTTGCAATAGGAATATATTTCTTCAAAACACCTAACGGCTTTGCAATAGGAGGTGTCAGCGGTCTTTCGATCATTCTGGCCAACCTGTTCCCCATCCTGACCCCGGCAACCTATATGCTTATCATCAACGTTTGCTTACTTATAATAGGCGTAATCGTTCTTGGTAAAAAGTGCGGCTTCCTTACGATCTACTGCTCTATGATGCTTTCAATCGGCACATGGATACTTGAGCAGGTGTGTCCCCTCAGCAGCCCGCTCACAACATATCCCCTGCTCGAGCTTGTCTATGCAGTTCTTCTTAATGGAATAGGAATGGCCATTCTCTTTAAGTGCAAGGCATCCTCCGGCGGTACCGATATAGTTGCTCTCATCCTAAAAAAATATACAAGCATGAACGTTGGCACAGCCCTGCTCTGTACCGACTTTGCTATTGCAGCCGCAACATTTGTTAGATTCGGCGCAGATGGCAGGATTTCAATCGATGCGCAGACCGGTCTGTTCTGTATCCTCGGCTTGTTTGCAAAGGTATTCGTGGTGGACGATATTATTGACTCTATGAACCTGTGCAAGGCATTTACTATTATTACCACCAAGCCCACCGAGGTAAACAAATACATAACCGATGAGATACACCACAGCGCAACCATGTATTCCGCAAAGGGAGCATATACCGGCGAAGACAGAACTGTTATCGTCACTGTATGCCGTAGAGTGGAGGCTATCAAGCTCCGCAGATACGTCCACAGAATAGACCCCCATGCATTCATTATTATCACCAAAACCAGCGAGATAATGGGCAAGGGCTTCAGAGATAATATTAACTAAAAAAATAAAAAGAGCCGACTGGATAACAGTCGGCTCTTTAAAATATCAGTGAGTTCCGTATACAACCCAAAGATACACATATGCAGAAATAACTGCAGCGAGTGTAAACGGAATACCAATCTTGAAGAAGTCCTTATTCTTAACCTCATATCCCGCCTTACGGAGAATTGCAGTACCGGTAATGTTTGCAGATGCACCGATGGGAGTACAGTTGCCACCGAGAGTTGCTCCGGAAAGCAGACCAAAATACAAAAGTGTAGGATTGATACCGAGTCCGGTGATAATAGGCAACATTGTTGCAACGTAAGGAATATTATCAATAAATGCAGAAATAAGCACAGATGCCCAAACGATAATGGTAAAGAGCAGGAACTCGTTTCCGTTACCAAGCTTAGCAAGAAGGTTGGCTGCTTCGTCAATCACTCCCTGCTCAGTAATACCGCCGATCATAAGAAACAGACCAAGAAGCAAACCGAGAGTCTGAAAATCAATAGCCTTGAGAGGACCGATAACAGATTCCTTGGTCTTATACTTAATTGCATTATAAACAAGACCGATAACTAAGAGTGCGCAGCAAATAAGACCGTTGGTTATATCAGGCTTGTTTTCGATAAAGGATGCGCCGATAAGAAGCGCAAGCATAGCAAAAAGAAGCACGGTAGGAACATAGTCGGTTACCTTAGTGGTGGATTTCTGCTTGGGAATAGGCTGCTTCTCTTTTCTAAAGATGAAGGCAAGAATAAAAGCCGATACAATAGCGCCAAGCTCTACTGCAAAGAAAATGCTGGGCTTACCATCATACCAGAAGAAGTCGAGGAAGCTCATGCCGGCTTCGCCGCCAAGCATAATGGCTGTGGTATCACCAACAAGTGTAGCAGCGCCCTGGAGGTTCGAGGAAACAGCTATACCGATAATAAATGGAACGGGGTTGGTATCAAGCTTTTTGCACATCTGAATAGCAACAGGAGCAACCATAAGCACGGTTGCAACGTTATCAACAAAAGCGGAAATAATCCCTGCAAAGAGAGCAAGCGCAACGGCCGCCATCTGCACGTTTTTCACCTTGTTGATAATTAATTCTGCAAGCAGGTCTGGCATTTTCGAGTCGATGAAGAGCTGAACAAGGCCCATAGAACCGGCAATCATCAAAAGTACGTTGAAATCAATTGAGCTCATTACATTGTTAAGGGAAAGCATCTGAAAAACGATGAACAAAATTCCAGAGCCTAATGCAACATACGTACGGTATTTGCCAAAGGCAAGAATAAGCACGTATGTAAGAGCAAATAAAATAAGTGCGGGTATCATATAATCTCCTTTATGTTTTCGTAACATTATTATTTTAGCAGAAAATCAGTAAAGAGGTAGTAAAGAAAAACATAATCCAAAATAAAAACCGCCACTGATGTGTGGCGGCATAATATTATTTTTAATCCTGTAGACGATAACCTACACCGAGCTCGTTAACAATGTATTTATTATCTCCGGGCCTCAGGCCAAGTTTTTTACGAATGTTTGCCATATTCACCTGCAATCTCTTTATATTTCCCTCGTCGGGATATTCTCTCCATACAGCCTTGATTATTGCAGAATATGTCATCATTTTACCGCAATGCTCGGAAAGCAGTGCCATAATATTATATTCAGTCTGGGTAAGCTTGATTTCTTCATCATTTATGAATAAGCGGCGAGCATCGTAATCTATTACAAGATCCATAAGGACGAATTTTCCACCCGGAAGACGTCCATCATCCGAGCTGTGACGATAGCTTCGTAAAGAGGATCGAACCCTGGCGAGCAGCTCTGCCGAACCGAATGGCTTGGTTACAAAATCGTTGGCTCCCAAATCTAGAAGCCGCACTTTCTCGCTCTCATCGCTTCTTGCAGATAATACGATCACCGGAGTGGCATCGTTTACCCTTATTTCTGATAAAAGCAGACTTCCGTCACCGTCGGGAAGTCCAAGGTCAAGGATAATTAGATCCGGAACATAAGAAAAATACATAGTTCTCGCCTGGGCGTAGTTGTTTGCAAGAATTACCTGATATCCATTTACCTCAAGAAGCGCCGAAATAAAGGTTCTAATATTAGCCTCATCCTCTACGAGAAGTATTTTATATCTGTTATTATTCATATATTATTCTCCTCATTGTAGTCAATTATATCGTTACCGTCTGCCACAGAAAGGCTGAAGCGAAAAACTGCTCCGCCGGCCGCCAAATTCTCTGCTGATATGCTACCGCCATGAGCATTAATAATGGTGGAGCAAACCGATAACCCGATTCCCGCATTTCTACGTTTTGCATCGCTTCTCTGTTCTGCCGAAAAATATCCATCAAAAATTCTATCAAGTCTACTTTTTTCTATGCCACAACCGTTATCCGAAATTTCAAATATAGCATTTTCTTTTTCTAAATAGACACGAAATGATATATGTGTCATTCCATCAGCGTGATAAACAGCATTCTCAAATATATTAAGAATTACCTGCTCTATCAGCATAGCATCCATAGGGATAATCACAACGCTATCAGGTATATCGATGATAAGATTAATCTCCGGATAACGCTTTTTAAACTTAAGAATAACCGAGTCAGCAAGCTCCTCCAAGGACATGGGAGATTTTATAAGCTTAACTCCGCCACCGTCAATACGTGTAATGGAAAGAAGGTTTTCTACCATTCCAATAAGCCACTGAGAGTCTTCCTTTATGCCAATTACCATTTTTTTCTTAACGTCATCACTAAGGCTATCGTAGCTGTCTACGATTGCGGAGCTGGAGCCGTAAATGGTGGTAAGTGGAGTACGAAGATCATGAGATACAGCGCGAAGAAGGTTAGCTCTCATTTTCTCTCGCTCACCCTCTACCTTTATTTCCTGCCATTTTTTCAGCTTTGTTGTAAGAGCGCTGGTCATAAGCGAAATAACTATCATTACAAGCGCTGATATAAAATTCTCAGGAATGATAAAGTTAATAGCAAAATATGGGAATGTGAAGGCAAAATTAACTGCAATAACGCCAAGAAATGCCGTCAAAATTCCATATAAATATCCATCTGTTATCAACGATACCAAAAACACAGCAAAAACAAAAACGGTAGTTATATGCTCCTGCACGGTCAGAATATCCTGTAAAATAATACTGATAAAAAATGTAACGCCTAAGATAATCAACATTAACAAAGCGTTTTTTACATGCTTTAAAGCTTCATTCTTCATTTTTGTCTCCTTTAAAAACTCTGCGACTTTAATTATATCATGGTTACGGTTAAGATTTGGTAAAGCCGATGATTTTGTCTAAAAAACGGAGCAGTTTCGCATTCTGCCCCGTTTTATTTTATTTATTCAGATAAGATTCAAGTGCTGCAAGCTTAACGGTACATACAAGAATTTCGGTAGCAAGAGCCACCTCATCATCAGTAGGATAAGTTGGCGCAATTCTGAGATTGCTGTCCATAGGATCAACACCGTAAGGATAGGTTGCGCCAACAGCAGTCAGGGTTACTCCTGCCTCCTGCATAAGCTTATATACCCGCTTTGCAGTGCCGGGCATAACGTTAAGGTTTACAAAGTATCCGCCGCTGGGCTCAGACCACTCGGCAATATCAAGTCCCTTAAGCTTGTTCAGCGCACTAAGTGTAATATCAAATTTTCTGCCAATAAACTCGGCAAGAATCTTCATGTGATTATCAAGCGCCTCTTTGTTCTTGAAATAGGTTGTATGACGAAGCTGGTTAAGCTTATCATAGCCTATAGTCTGAACACCAAGGAACTGCGAAATATGATTAAGATTTGCGGAAGATGCGGCAAGCATTGCAACTCCGCCGCCCGGGAAGGTTATTTTAGAAGTGGAAGCAAAGTAGAATATACGGTCGAGTGTACCGCATTTCTCTGCCTCGGTAAAGATGTCGAGAAGCTCATCGCATTCACCCTTGAAGTTGTGGACCGCATAAGCATTATCCCACATTATACGGAAGTCAGGAGCTGCACACTCCATTGCTGCAAGACGGCGAACAGTTTCATCCGAATAGGTGTTTCCGCTGGGATTGGAATACTTGGGTACGCACCAGATGCCCTTTACAGTGGGGTCCTTCACTATAGCCTCAACCATGTCCATATCGGGTCCGGTGGGTGTCATGGGGACCGAGATAAGCTCGAATCCAAAGAGCTCGGTCATCTTAAAGTGTCTATCATAACCAGGAGTTACGCAAATCCACTTTTTAACCTCCTCCTTACACCAGGGGCGGCGTGAGCCGAGAACACCGAACAGCATGGCTCTGGCTAAAGTATCATACATCAACTGAAGTGAGGAGTTTCCTCCCACAGTAATATACTCAGTCTTTATTCCAAGCATATCTGCAAAGAGCTGCTTCATCTCAGGAATACCGTCAAGCACACCGTAATTACGGCAGTCAACACCGTTTATGGAAAAGCACTTCTCTCTCGGTCTTGCCTCCGAAAGAAGCGGAAGGCTAATATCAAGCTGGTCTGAATTAGGCTTTCCTCTCGAGAGATCGAGCTTAAGTCCCATCGATTTATATTCGTTATATTGCTTGAGCACATTTTCATACTCTAAGCTAAGCTCCATAGCCGAGAGATTTGAATATTTTTTCATTATCTACATACCTTTTTTGAAAGTTTTAGCGATTAAAAATTCAATTTTTGCGGTTATTTATTAAAATCACCCCTATATTATAGTATATTATGAAGGATTTTTCAAGTGATTTTGCAAAATTTGTCAAAAAATATTTTAATATAAAAAATCCCTTGGAGATGGCAAAATATCTTGACAAAATTATCGGTTTGTTATATAATTTAATCTGTATGAATATTTTTTGATTTTGAAAGGACAGACTGTTTTATGGCAGGCAATGAGAAAAACAAGAAGTTGGTTACCGAAATCACCGCTATGGACGAGGATTTCGCAAAATGGTATACCGACATCGTAAAAAAAGCAGACCTTATCGACTATTCCAGCGTTAAGGGCTGTATGATCATCCGTCCCTACGGATATGCTATCTGGGAAAATATCCAGAAGAATCTTGACGACAGATTTAAGGCTCTCGGTCACGAGAACGTATATATGCCAATGTTTATTCCCGAGTCGCTTCTTCAGAAGGAGAAAGACCACGTTGCAGGCTTTGCGCCCGAGGTTGCCTGGGTTACACACGGTGGTAGCGAAAAGCTTACCGAGCGTCTTTGCGTTCGTCCCACCTCCGAGACTCTCTTCTGTGAGCACTATGCAAATGTTATAAAGTCCTACAGAGATCTGCCCAAGCTTTATAACCAGTGGTGCTCTGTTGTAAGATGGGAAAAGACCACCCGCCCCTTCCTTAGATCCCGTGAATTCCTCTGGCAGGAGGGTCACACAATGCACGCTACCGCCGAGGAGGCTCGTGCAGAGACAGTTCAGATGCTTAACGTATACGCAGACTTCCATGAGAAGGATCTTGCAATTCCCGTTATAAAGGGTGTAAAGACCCCCTCCGATAAGTTCGCAGGCGCAGAGGACACATACTGCATTGAGGCGCTTATGCACGACGGTAAGGCTCTTCAGGCGGCAACCTCTCATTACTTCGGTGACGGATTTGCACGTGCGTTTGACATCACCTTCACATCCAAGGACAACAAGCTTGAATATCCTCACCAGACATCCTGGGGCTGTACCACCAGAATGATCGGCGGTATTATCATGACCCACGGTGACGATAACGGTCTTGTTCTTCCCCCTGCTATCGCTCCTATTCAGGTAGTTATTATTCCCGTAGCTATTCACAAGGAGGGTGTGCTTGAGAAGGCTGCCGAGCTTAAGGACAGACTTGTAAAGGCCGGCGTTCGTGTAAAGCTTGACGACAGCGATCAATCCCCCGGATGGAAGTACTCAGAGTATGAGATGAAGGGTATTCCCCTTCGTGTTGAGATCGGTCCCCGTGATATCGAAGGCGGCCAGTTCGTTGTTGTTACAAGACATAACAGAGAAAAGACCTTTGCCCCCATCGACAATCTTGAAGAGGTTGTTAAGCAGAAGCTGGTTGAGGTTCGCGACGGTATGTATGAGAAGGCTCTCGCTAACCGTGAAAAGCGCACCTATGCTTGCCAGTCTATCGACGAGATCAACGCAGCACTTACCGCAGGTGACGGATTTATCAAGGCAATGTGGTGCGGCGACGAGGAGTGTGAGGACAAGGTTAAGGAGCTTACCGGCGTAGGCTCTCGTTGCATTCCCCTTGAGCAGGAAAATGTTTCGGACAAGTGTATCTGCTGTGGCAGAGAAGCTAAGAAGCTCGTATACTGGGGTAAGGCATATTAATTAACAAACTTTAAGAGAAAAGGAGATGGCAGTGATGCATAATCAGGTAAAAACAATAACCTTTCGAGCATCGGACGGAAATACCGTAAAGCTTGAACAGCATGAATCCCTGCCATCTACCGCTTCCCTTGCAAGAGAATATGCAGCCGCAGGATATCCCGACAGATATGTTGTATTTACCGAAAAGCAAACAGAGCTTTCCGCCCTTGGAGATTCTCTCACAGGTAAGGATCCTGAAAAGGGATTGTATCTATCCTGCATATTACGTCCTTCTATTTTTTCCTCACAGGTCGGCTGCATTGGTCCGCTCAGCGCCCTGGCTCTTTCAAATGCCATGGAGGAGCATACGATGCGCAGCATTGGTATAGGCTGGGTTAGCGATATATACTGTGACGGCGCTAGAATAGGCTCTACCGCGGTGGAAGGAAAGCTGGATAACTTTACATCATACGAGTATCTTATAGTAAGCTTTGCCGTTAGGCTTGATGAGAAAAAATTTCAACCGAGATTAACCGACCGTGTAAGACGTGTTTTTGTCGAGGAAAACCAATCCATACCCATGATAATGGCAAAAACCGTGCTTAACAACTTTTTCGCTGTATATAAGGAAATCAAAAACCCCGAAAAGCATCTGAATAACTATATCGGTAAATTTATTCTTAACGATAAAAAAGTTAAATACCTGAAAAACGGAAAGAAAAAGCCTGCAAAGGTAATCGGCATAAACAAGGACAATATTACGCTGATTATCGAAACAAGAGACGGAAGAAGGATTAACGTTTCTTCCCAGTCCTCCATAATTCTTCCTACCAAAATTTGAGCTCCCCCTGCACCGAATATCTGCAGGAGGAGTTATTTTTTTGCCTTTTCGCTCTTACAATATAATATGAAATTTATTAGTGGAGCTGATATGACAAAAACCACAAATCAAAATCGCATATTATGGCTAATAAACAAGATTTGCGCTGTTCTGCCTGTTTTTTTCTGGCTGTTTTTAATATTTGGCTTTGAATCACCTGAAATGGCCGCAATTACAATTTTAAGCGCATTGGCACACGAATTAGGACATTTGACATATATTTGTATGCGAGGAAAATCCAAGATCAACCTAAGGGGATCAATTAACGGATTTCGCATAAATTCAAACAGAAGCATATCTTACGGCGAAGAGATTGCAACCTATGCATCCGGCCCGTTAGTCAACATTTTACTGTGGTTAATCTTTTCACTTCTCTATCCGATTTTAGGATATTTTTCCGCCCTGATCGCAATAATAAATTTGGCTACGGCCGTCTCAAATCTCCTACCGATTAAGGGCTATGACGGCTACGGAATAATCCGCGCGGCTTTAGAAAAAAGAAGCTTGTGTGGCCGCTCGCTCGTTTTTTTATCCCGCATTTCCTCGTGTCTTGTTCTTGCCCTATGCATTCTTTCGCTTTATCTTATCGACCGTAAGGGAGGCGGATACTGGATTTTTGCAATTTTCTTCATTTCCATGCTAAATCACATTAAAGATGGGCTCGGAGAGTGATTTTTATGGTTTTGAGAGATTTTGGGAGATTTAGCGAGATTTCGGGAGATTTTTTAATTTTTTCCTTGAAAAAATCTGTTAAAATACGAATAATCACAGTTAATTGCTGAAAAAAAGAGAAAAAAATATTAAAAAACTATTGCAAATAATAAATATTTTTGTTATAATCAATCCTGTCAAGTTTTAGACTCTTTTTGAGCCATAGTGACAAATACAGACACTGCTATGTGTTTTCGGAAAGGATTTGAGATTTTAAGAAAATGGTAAAGCTCATTGAGTTGAAAGGAATTTCAAAATCTTACGACGTCGAGAAGGTTATTGAAGGCATAAACCTTTATATCCGTGACGGTGAATTTATGACCCTGCTCGGTCCGTCGGGATGTGGTAAAACCACCACACTTCGAATTATAGGCGGATTTGAAACCGCTGACGAGGGCTCTGTTTATTTTGACGGAGTTGAAATCAGCGACGTGCCTGCTTACAAAAGGCATATCAATACTGTATTCCAGAAATATGCCCTGTTCCCTCACCTTAATGTATATGAAAATATTGCATTCCCCCTTAGACTTAAGAAAAAGTCCGAGGATGAAATAAAAACACGTGTTACCGAAATGCTAAAGATGGTTGCGCTGTCGGGATTTGAAAACAAGAGCGTAAGCACCCTTTCGGGCGGTCAGCAGCAGAGAGTTGCCATAGCTCGTGCTCTTATCAACCATCCAAGAATCCTTCTTCTTGACGAGCCTTTAGGTGCACTTGACTTAAAGCTCAGAAAAGAAATGCAGATTGAACTTAAAAAGATTCAGCAGCAGCTTGGAATTACATTTATTTATGTAACCCACGACCAGGAAGAAGCCCTCACAATGTCTGACAGAATCGTTGTCATGAACGGCGGTGTTATT
>JAGCLY010000067.1 GCA_017646745.1 Clostridia bacterium | reverse complement strand
TAGTTTGTTACCTGCATCAAAAGCTTTGACGGTGTTCTGCCAAGTCTGATACGCTCGACACGACGTGTGTATTCTAGAACCATGTGATATTGCAAATTGATTATCTGCTCGCCACTTGAAAGCAGCTCGCATTTTCTAATATATTCATCGGATAGAGAAAGCGCGTCCTCGGCACTCATACCGCCCTTAATAGCTGCTCGGGAGGCGAGGGTAGCAGTAACGATGAATGTGTTTTTTAGCTGTCGCAGAGCATCGTTTGCGATAACACCGCCGCGCACGCTTGGAGCATGTGAAAGCCACTCACAAAGTGTACCCACGTCTCCCTTTGAAATCATTTGCATCAGTGCTTGCTCAAGGGCTAACGTGTTATGGATTTCACGAGATTCGTATTCGGCGGGTGCCTCGTAGCTTTTGTCAAATCGCTCGTTTTCGATGGTTTTTTCAAGATTGGTCTGCTCAAAGTCGTAAATGGTTACATCCTCAAGCGAGCGTTTTTCACCGTTCAGCACATAATTCAGTGTACAAAGAATCTGAATGATGCTGCCAAGTGGCATTTGCACGAGAGATTTCATAGCCGAAATAAACTCCTCGGTATGAGCAGATGGTACGTCGCAGGCAAATGCAAGCTCACGCATATCTCTGTCGCTCATTTGTGTTTGGCGCGAGGGACCTATTACAATTGAATATTCGCCCGAGCGAACAATACCGTAATAATTAAAGTAGGGTGTTGTAAAGTAGCCTATCTGATCTGTTATTGTGAATACGTTATTTAGGTATGGCAGAACGGGGTCGGCAGGGAAGTCAACCACAGAATAAAAGTAAACCTGCTGTTGTTGGTGGTATATACGGATAGGAATGCCTGCCAAATTTCCTATCACACGGCAAAGATATTCAAGATCTATATTTTTCATTAATTTCTCCCCTTGCTAGAAATAATAGAAGTATTACAGTTCAATTATATCATAAACAAGACAATAATGCAATAAAAATACATAGTTTTATGCTAATATATATTTGTAATAGTATACATAAAGGAGAATATGTCTCAGATATGAATATTAAAGAAATTATCAGCAAAATGACACTCGAGGATAAAATATCGCTCTGCACAGGTGCAGATTTCTGGCGCACCAAGGATATGGAGCAATACGGTATTTCATCCATTAAGGTAAGCGACGGCCCACACGGTTTGCGTTGTCAGACGGGCGAGGCAGATATGATTGGCATAAATCAGTCTATCCCTGCCACTTGCTTTCCCACTGCGGTAACCGCAGGCGCTACCTGGAACAGAGATCTTTATTACCGCGAGGGCGAGGCAATAGGCAGAGAGGCTGCTGCACTCGGTGTATCGGTGGTGCTTGGTCCTGGTTGTAATATTAAGAGAAATCCCCTTGGTGGACGTAACTTTGAATATATTTCAGAGGACCCCTACGTTGCAGGTAAAATGGCGGCATCTTTCATAAATGGTGTGCAGAGCGTAGGTGTTGGCACAAGCTTAAAGCATTTTGCTGTAAACAGTCAGGAATACAAGCGTATGAACGGTGATAGCCGTCTTGACGAGAGAGCATACAGAGAGATTTATCTTGCCCCCTTTGAGATTGCAGTTAAGGAGGGCAGACCCACCACCGTTATGTGTTCTTATAACAAGATTAACGGCACCCACGCAAGTGACAGCAAAGAGCTTCTCACCGATATTCTCCGTGACGAATGGGGTTTTGACGGTCTTGTGATGACCGACTGGGGTGCGCTTAACGATAGAATGGCTGCATTTGAGGCAGGTTGTGACCTGAATATGCCGGGCGGCTCAGATTATATGAATAAGGCGGCACTTGAAGCGGTGAAAAACGGTCAGCTTGACGAAAAGCTTATTGATACTGCGGTCGAAAGAATTCTTCGCCTTATCGAGCATAGCGCAAAAATTGAGAAATGCAAGGTTGATTTTGATTCACATCACTCTCTTGCAAAGAAGATTGCAACAGAGGGCGCAGTGCTCCTCAAAAACGATGATAATATACTTCCTCTGTCAGAGAGCGACATTGTTTTGATCGGCTCAATGGCAAAGAATATACGCTATCAGGGATCGGGTAGTAGCCATATTAATCCCACAAAGCTGTCTTCGATTTGCGATTCCATGCCGAGCATACCATTCTGTGACGTTGGAAATGAGGTCGGAGAGGTTAGTGCAGAGGAAATCGGGCAGGCTGTGTCTTTAGCAAAGGATAAAAAGACGGCCGTTCTCGTTATCGGTCTGCCCGATAGCTATGAGTCAGAGGCCTTTGACCGCGAGCATATGCGTATGCCCGATGGATATATCGCACTTGTGAATGCGGTTTCCGAGGTAAATCTCAACACCGTCGTGGTACTTCTCGGCGGCTCGGTTATGGAGCTTCCCTTTGCAGATAAGGTAAAGACTATTCTCTATATGGGTCTTCCGGGTCAGGCAGGTGGCGAGGCTGTGGCAGATATTCTTCTCGGCAGAGCTAATCCCTCGGGCAAGTTGACAGAGAGCTGGCCTGTAAGCTACGATGACGTCATCAGCCGTGATAATTTCAGCGTAAGAGATCCTGAATACAGAGAGGGTATTTACGTTGGCTACCGTTATTACGATAAGGCAGGGAAGGCTGTGAGATATCCGTTTGGACACGGACTTTCTTA
>JAGCLY010000009.1 GCA_017646745.1 Clostridia bacterium | reverse complement strand
GCACTCCCCCACCCCCTCCATAAGCGAACACATCTGCGCCGTCCTTTCCTCGGTGCTTAAAGCATCAGAATCCTTGTTTCCTGCGCCAAAGCTACCGATAATAATAAGTGCAACACCGATAATTATCAGTCCCCAGAGCTTAATACCGCCGCCTGTGCTGCGCAAAAACTCGGCAAAGGGACTATCCGATTTCAATTTGAACATTACACACCCCCAGATCAAGACTGTTTACGTATTTTTCCACCGCCTTGTAGTCAGCCACGGCGGCTGAGCCCGAAAGGGTGAGCACTATTTTTTCCGCACGCATATTTTTGGCATCAAAATCCACCAGCCGCACACGGACATTCGCCCTTTCAAGCGAGAATTTATCCGACACAGCGTGCACAATCCCCTCGGCAAAGGCATCCTCTATAACCCCGTCAGCGCCAAATTCGCCCTCAACACTCTCACCTTTAAGAGAGTTCAGAAAGTCCTCCGGCTCTGCAGAAAAAATCATATCCGCAAGCGGAGTTAATATAACCGACAGGCTGATGATTCCCACCGCAAGGCTCTCCGCCCTGCCCTGTCCGTAGGTGAGCATAAGTAATGCTCCGGTGGCAAGGCATATAGCAAAGACCGTCAACGCATACTCACTCACGAAAGTGCCACCCCCGTTTTAATAAAAATAATAATCTCGAAAAGGTAGATAAGCGCAGAGAGCGCATAGACGGTTACCGTCATATCCAAAGCAAACCGATATGACGAGAGCATTTTTGTGGCAATACCCACTCCGCAAAAATCCGACAAAATCACCCCCAGCGTCAGCGCCAGCCTGTAACACAGAAGCATGACGAGGGGAGATATCGCCATATACAGTATGACAATAATTGCACCGCCGCCAACAATCCCCTTGGCATAAGAAACACCCGAGGCCAGCGTTGAAATTGCGCTCGAAACTGTAGAACCAACCACGGGAATAAGGCCGGAGGCGGCATATTTAACCGCACGCATAGAGGCGCTGTCTGCCGACGAGGCAACCAGGGTCTGCAGGGCAAAGGCGGCCGTAATAAGGGCGGTGAAAAGTCCGCATATCCAGCCGAACAGACTGCGCAGCCCCTTAATTACAGAAGAAATCCCCTCGCCCCCAAGAGTAGAAATAAGACACAGAGCAAGACCGAAGGAGCTTAGAGATAGAAAAATCTCACCTCCGATGCCACCCACACAGGACAGGGCGGTATACATACCTGCAGATTGAGCCGATGCGCCCGCCACACCGCCGCCCAGAGCAGTCAGACCCACGGCAACGGGTATCAGCGAGGCAAAAAAGCGGCTAATACTACCGATATTATCACCGACAGAGCCTATCAGCGGATGAAGAAAGGTGAAAATACCCACCGAGCAGATTATTCCCACCACCCCCTGCGTCTGAGGTGAAAGTCGCTCATGCGAGAGCGAGGCGACGGACATAAGGGCAACCGAGCCAAGCAGGGTCAAAAAGAAGGCTACGATATCCGCCCTGCCCCCCGACAGCGAGGTGATTATTTCGCTAAGCAGACTGCCGAGGTCGACTGCCTCTATCAGCTTTTCGCTCTCGCCCAGCCCCTCATACCCCTCCGGCAGTATATCTTCAAACTCGGAAATATACTCGTCCACCCTCTCGTCAGCATGGCTTTTCACCGAAAATGATGAGAATATGACAACTATAATTAACAAAACAAGCACTTTTCTCATTCCAACAGCTCCATACCGAGTTTAACGATGCTTTCAAAATACGGATATGCAACGAGAAATATATTTATCCTACCTGCCGCAGTGACGGCAGATGCCAGCACGCCCTCGCCAAGAGATGCGCACAGATCGGAAACAAATCCGAAGGTGTAGCCAAGGCCAATGGCCTTTACGGCGGCAGAGGCGGCGTTGCTTATCCCGACCTTATCGGCAAGCGAGAGTATTCCACCCATAGTATCGGTCAGGGTGTCGGTCAGAGAAATAAGCATAAGCACAATGCACAGAAGGCTGAAAAGCCCCTTGCCCTTAAAGCCGAGCCCCTCGAGCAGGGCTGAAAGAATGGCGCACATAAGGGCAAAAAGAACAATTTTAGGTATCATAAGCCAAACACACGCCTGAGAGTGATTATAAGATCTCCCACACGCTCGGCAATAAGTATAAGTATCAGCACCGTTCCGGCCAGCGACACCATGGTGGATTGCTCCTCCTTACCTGCCTTTGCCATGATCTGGCATACCACGGTTATTATCATTCCCACCCCGGCTACCTTAAGTATAAGATCGACGTCCATATTTTTCCTTTCTATGTAACACAGCCTACATCAGCATAATTACGGCGGCAAGGGCGCCGCCAAGAAGCAGAGCACGAGCAACCTTTATATTTTTCTCGACGGCAGATCTCTCTGCCTCGCTATCCGAGCGTAGCTGCTTCTCCAGCTCGGCAAGCAAGCGCACCTCGCCCTCACGGTAATCTCTGCCAAGGGCGCCAAGAGATGCCGATATTTTCTCCTTTGCCGAAGCGGACAGGCTCATTTTCTCGCCGCATTTGTCAAAGGCATCTTTAAGTCCCATTCCCCCTCGCAGGGAGGGCAGAAGTCCGCATTTTTCAAGCGCATCGTTGTGAAAATCGCGCCACAGCTCCTCTCCCGAGGAGAGAAATCTATTAATCATCCCACCGACGTGTGATATAAGGTCGGCAAGCCCCTCCTGCTCGGCAACACGGCGCATAAGGTATTTCTCATAGCCACGGCTGAAGTAAAGGGCGCCCAGCATCAGAAGAATTGCGCCTCCCCAGCGCAGATATATGCTCATATCCTATCCACCGACAGCCTGTACTCACCGTTCACATGATAAATGCCCACAAAAGCCGAGAAAACCGAGTGGGTAAACAGCCCCCGAAGCGCAGGACGTGCCTCAAGCTCATTAAAGCTTCCTGCATGGGCGGTGGCAACCAGTGGAATGCCGCATCTGACTACCCCAAGCAGAGCCTCTGCATCATCTGCGCCGATCTCGTCTATAATAATCAGATCCGGCGAGAGTGTGCGGGTGGCGATCTCAATTCCCTCACGGCGCTTGTATCCCTTAAGTATGTCAACCTGACAGTCGCAGTAGTCCTCGGCGGAGAACTCACATCGCTCGTCCACCACACATACACGTCGGGGAGATGCCCCACTGCCGATTTTATGCGCAAGAGAGCGCAGGGCGGTGGTCTTTCCCAAGCCGGGAGGTGAATAGATCAGCATACCTTGTCCTATTCCGCCATTAAAAGCGTCGTATAGCTCGTCTATAAAATCACACCGGCCCGAGGGAATTCTAAACAGGAGCGAGCGCATATCGCTGACACCCACCAGCCTGCCACCGTCATAGGAGGCCGATCCGCACAGACCCACACGGATACCTCCGTCAATGCTGATATATCCCGATGCAATGCTGTCACGGTGGGCGTAAAGGGCGCCGTCTATAAGCCGTGATACCAGCTCGTCGGTCTGTCTACGGTCTATGCTGTGATACAAGGGCAGTCTCTCCCTGCCGATTACCAGCTGACAAAGCCCGTCGCACCTGAGCATTATCTCACGGATATCTCCCGTTCCCCCTGCCCTGCAGGAGGCAAGGCGGTATATTTCTTCTGCCAGGGCGGTCGGCAATAATTCCATAACACGCTCTGCAGGCGGCTTACGAATTTTCAGCATATTTCATATCCTTTCTTTTGGTAAATTTTTCCGAAAAACTATTGACATAATTCAGAATGTATGATAAAATCAACTCACAAAATGTAAAATCAAGGAGAAAAATAATGAAATCCACAGGAATCGTAAGAAACATAGACGAGCTTGGCCGTGTGGTTGTACCCAAGGAGCTGCGCAAGAAGCTGGGCATCGCCAACACCGATCCGGTAGAAATTTACGTTGAGGAGGACAAGATCATACTGAAAAAGTATCTTCCCGTATGTCATTTCTGCGGTGCCACCGAGGGACTTACCGAGTTCAAGGAAAAGAACATCTGCCACTCCTGCATCGGAGAATTAGCAGGTAAATAAGCTAATATGAGGGGTTTGTTGCCCCTCTTTTTTATTTTTTTATGAACTGTAGATGGATTTTTTATTTTTTTCTTGATTTTCTTTTTTTCTTATGGTACAATATATGTGTAGAAGAATGAAAAAATGAAAATTTATAAACCGAAAGGATTTTTTTGAAATGAAAATTGTAACCTTTGGCGAGCTTATGCTCAGACTTCAGCCCTATAACTACGAGAGATTCGTACAGTGCGACCACGTTGAGTTCACCTTCGGCGGTGGCGAGGCAAACGTTGCTGTTTCTCTCGCAAACTATGGCATGGACGCTTCCTTCGTTACCAAGCTCCCTGCACACGCTATCGGCCAGGCAGCAGTAAACAGCCTTCGCAGATATGGCGTTGACACCACTAAGATCGTTCGCGGTGGCGACAGAGTTGGTATCTACTTCAACGAGAAGGGCGCTTCTCAGCGTGGTTCTGTTTGCATCTACGACAGAGCAAACTCTGCTATCGCAAAGGCATCTACCTCCGACTTTGATTGGGATGCTATCTTTGAGGGTGTGGATTGGTTCCACTTCACCGGTATTACTCCCGCTCTCGGCGCAAACGTTGTTGAGATCTGCAAGGAGGCTTGTAAGGCTGCAAAGGCGCACGGCGTAAAGATTTCCTGCGACCTTAACTACAGAGGTAAGCTCTGGACCAGAGATCAGGCTAGAGAGGCTATGACCGAGCTCTGCCAGTACGTTGACGTCTGCATCTCCAACGTGGAGGACGCTAAGGACGTATTCGGCATCGAGGCTGAGGCTACCGACATCTTCTGCGGTAAGCTCAATCACGACGGCTATAAGTCGGTTGCTAAGCAG
>JAGCLY010000066.1 GCA_017646745.1 Clostridia bacterium | reverse complement strand
CCAAGGTCCCCGTCCGCAGTAAGCTTCAAAAGGGTATAGCCCTCCTTCATTAAGGAGCGCTCGCACTTCTCGCTTATTTTAGAATCTACAATTAATAATCTCATAGTCGGTATAATTAAAAAACTCTGTCCTTAAAAGCAGAGTTTTTTAAACCTTTAGGCGCGCTCAATCTTTCCGGAGCGAAGGCAACGAGAGCAAACGTAAACAGTAGTATTAGTTCCGTTTACTACAGCCTTAACTCTACGGATGTTAGGCTTCCAGGTTCTGTTGGTCTTACGGTTGGAGTGAGACACGTTGTGTCCGAAAGCAACGCCCTTACCGCAGATACTGCACTTAGCCATTTTGACACCTCCAAAAATCCCGCTCTTGCGAGCGTAATTTTATATAAATTTATTTGATCACATAAATCAGCAAGGGTAATTATATCACATAACTTCGCAAATTGCAAGTCCTTTTTGAAATTTTTTTAATATTTTTATTATTTTTCTTTCATATAATTAATGTGTATTAAACAATAAGGTTAAATTTTACTCCGAGAGGTTTATATGAGCGAAGCAAAAAGGTTTATAAAGAGCGGAATTCTTCTTACGGCCGTAGGGCTTGCGATGAGAACGGTGGCAATGTTTTTCGGTGCATTTATCTCACGTACGGTTGGCGCCGAGGGAATGGGACTGTATACTTTGATAATGACGGTATATTCCTTTGCTGTGACCTTTGCAACCTCTGGCATCAGCCTTACTGTGACAAGGCTTGTTGCATCGGCCATCGGAGAGGGGAAGCACGGCGATGTCGGAGGTGTTCTTCGTGGGGCGTTCATATTTTCCTTCGCCTTTGGACTTTCGGCCACCGTCGGTATGTTCTTTGGCGCAGATATTCTCGGTGGGGTGGTGCTGGCTGACGATCGTACCGTCGGCTCGCTTAGGATATTAGCTTTTTCGCTGTTGCCATGCGCATTAAGCTCGGCGCTTTCCGGTTATTTCGTAGGCGTAAAGCGTGTGGGATTTAACGCCGTTGTATCGGTGTTCTGCCAGCTGTGCAGAATTATTTTAACCGTAGCGCTTGTCAGACGCTTTGCTCAGCACGGCATAGTGAGTGCGGTGTCCGGGCTATGTATAGGAATGACCTTGACTGAAATTCTGGGCTTTATTCTCATTCTTATTGAAATGATATATGATAGAGCCAAGCACCGTGTAAAGGGGAAAAGTACAGCGAAGATCGGGCAGATATGCGGAACTGCTCTGCCACTGGCATTTTCGGCTTACGTAAGAAGCCTGCTTTTAAACGTGGAGCATATTCTTATACCGAAAAAGCTACAGCAGGGTGGGGAAAGCAGCTCTGAGGCGTACGCACATTATGGGACTCTTCACGGAATGGCACTTCCGTTGATTATATATCCAATGTCACCGCTCTCATCATTCGCCGGACTGCTTGTGCCTGAATTTGCCGAGGATCTTTCTGCCGGTCGTATGCAGAGAATGAGCCGTATCGCCACCAAGGCAATAAATACTACCCTTAGCTATGCTGTGATATGCGCTGTTTTTTTATCAGCCTTCTCCGAGGAGCTGGGGTATGTAATATACGACTCTTATGATGCAGGATATTACATAGCTACCCTTGCTCTCGTAGTACCAATAATGTATTTAGACCATGTTACCGATTCTATGCTGAAGGGAATAGGAGAGCAGATGTTCTCTATGTGGGTTAATATAACCGACTCGCTTCTTTCGGTATTTTTAGTGTGGGCTCTTATTCCTAAAATGGGAATCATGGGTTACGCCGTTGTTATAGTAATAATGGAAGGATATAATTTCCTTCTGTCATTTTTGCGTCTGAGAAAAAAGGTTGAATTTAAAATAAAGCCTGTTTACTCCATTTTTATACCCTTGGCGGTGTCTGTGGTCGCTACGCTTATATCGGATAGGATATTTATCTTTTGCGGCAGCACGGCAAAGCCGATCTGGCTTACTCTAAAGATAGCTTTTGCTCTTTGTGTTACCGTTTTTACCTTATCTATCAATAAAATTAGAATGGAATTTTGCGCAAAGCGCAGAATAAAAAGCAAGGCAACAGGCGGCGTATAGGCCGTCTGTTGCCTTGCAAATGTAAAACAAAGTTGTCAAACTAGATGTTTTTCTTTGGATTTTAAGTAAAATACCTGTTTGCAGAAGGATTATTTGTCATCGGATTCCTCTGCCTCGGATTCATCGTCGTCCTCGCCCGTGGTATCCTCGTTACGCTTATCCATAACGTGAAGGCTTTCAACTCGTCTGCCATCCATTTCGGTTACCTCAACTGCAAGTCCAAATTCCTCAAAGCTGTCGCCGACCTCGGGAATTTTGCCAAGCGCCTCCATGGCCCAGCCGCCAACGGTAACAGAGTCAATCTCTGCATCAATATCAAACTCGGAGAAGAGATTTTCAATATTTGCTCTGCCGGATACGATATATTCCATGTCGCCAACCGACTTGATTTCTTCAACGATCTCGTCGTGCTCGTCCCAGATTTCACCAACGATTTCCTCGAGGATATCCTCGAGGGTAACGATACCTGCGGTGGATCCGAATTCATCTGTTACAACCGCCATGTGCAGCTGCTTTTCCTGAAGCTCCTTCATAAGCTCGTTAACAGGCTGGGTTGTAGCAACGTAAATTACGGGCTTGATTATTTCGTGCAGCGGAACGTTTGCCTTGTATGCAACAGTGTAGAAGTCCTTGTAGTAAAGAATACCGACAATGTTGTCAATGCTTTCTTCATATACGGGAAGTCTTGAGTATCCAGATTCTGCAAACACCTTTGCAACCTTTTCCTTGCTTGCTCCGACGGGCAGGGCTGTAATGTCGATTCTGGGGGTGAAAATATCGCCTACCTCAAGGTCGCCGAACTCAATGGCACTCTTGATAAGGTCGCTTTCTTCCTTATCAATATCGCCGTCCTCCTCAGCCTCCTCTATAATGGAGATAAGCTCCTCTTCTGTAATACCCTGGTCATCAGCATTCTTGAAAATCTTGGAGAGCAATCTTTGCCAGCCATTGAAGATGAGGTTAAAGGGGTAGAGAATTATTCTGAACATGTTGATTATGGGAGCAGAGAAGAGGACGAAGGTCTCGGGAGAATTCTTTGCTATGGTCTTGGGCGATATTTCGCCGAACACAAGAATTGTCACCGTAAGTGCTGCGGTAGAAACCGTCGCCGCAAGATCTGCATTTCCGCTGAGCAGCTTTGTAAACAGTAGCGTACCCATAGCCGATGCCAGAATATTAACGATATTGTTGCCTAAAAGTATTGTAGAAATGAGTGAATCGTAGTTGTCTGACAGCTTAAGCACGAGAGCCGCCTTCTTGTCCCCCTTTTCCGCCATGTTTTTTACTCTAATGCGGTTAAAGGTTGAAAATGCGGTTTCGGTTGCTGAAAAATAAGCCGATAAAAACACGCAAACAACTATGATTATTATGTGGGTTACCATGATAAGTTTTCTTTTAAACTCTACCTTTCAATTTTGTTTTTGATGATTAATTAATATGGAAAAAACAGCAAAAAAAGGCATAACCGTACTCCCAAAAAGCGCGGCTAAGCCTGATTATATCAGTATTCTACGGTACTCACCTGACAAGTGTCCCCGTCTGTGGCGTCGTCCATGTTTCCTCCAAAATAAAATTGCCCGAGGGCATTATGTAGCATATATGATATCATATTTTTTCGAAAAAGTCAATATGTTTTCGCTAAAATCTTTTTTGCCTCTAATTAAAGTCTAATTATTGACATTTTTATTGATTCGTGGTAAACTTGTTTTATATTAGTAATTGTGGGAGGGAAAGATGTGACTACCTGTGCCTTTACCGGTCATCGTGAAATCAAAGCTGAGCATAAAGCAGGTATGCCGAATCTTCTGCTCCGAGCTATTAATTTTGCATATGAAAAGGGATGTCGCAGTTTTATCACGGGCGGAGCGCTTGGATTTGATACTGTGGCGGCAAGAGAGGTCTTGCGATTTAGGCTCAGTCACCCCGATGTGTCATTGATCGTGTTTGTACCTTGCCTTGATCAGGATAGGGCATGGTCGGCTCGCCAGCGTGAATCCTACGACTATATTTTATCATCGGCCGACGAGGTTAAGTTTATATCCGAAAGCTATGATAAAAGCTGTATGAAGCGCCGTAACCGGGCTATGGCAGAGGAGTGTGACATAATGATCGGCTATGTTGGTCGTGAGCGCAGCGGTGCAGCGCAAACCTTCCGTATGGCAAGCATGCTTGGCAAGGAATGCTACAACTTATATTTTGAACTTGAGAAGGGCTGCTTTTAGGCCCTTTTTATTTTTTGTAAACTTTTCTTTAAAAGTATTATTTTGCGCTTAAATATCTTTGTTAAAGTATTAATTTATATTGACAATTAATATTTTTTGTAGTAAAATGTTTAATACAAGACTTAATAGGAGTTTCTTATGGAAAATTCAAAGGTGCTTTCGCTTTCCCGTATTGCAAACCGAATACGCAGGAATATTATTGAATCGGTTTATAATGCTAAGTGCGGTCATCCCGGCGGATCGCTTTCGATCGCCGATATTATGACCTATCTCTATTTTGAAGAGATGAATATTGATCCCAAAAATCCCGACTTTTCGGGCAGGGACAGATTTGTTCTGTCGAAGGGACATACTGCTCCCGCTCTTTATGCTGCTCTTGCAGAGCGCGGATTTTTCCCCACCGAGGATCTTAAGACCTTGAGAAAGACTGCATCTTATCTTCAGGGACATCCGGATATGAAGGGCGTGCCCGGCGTAGATATGAGTACCGGTTCGCTTGGTCAGGGGATTTCCGCTGCATGCGGTATGGCTCTTTCAAGCAAGCTTGACGGTTCTCCCTTCCGTGTTTATACCGTTCTTGGTGACGGCGAGAGCGAGGAGGGACAGGTATGGGAGGCAGCGATGTTTGCCGCTCACTATAAGCTTGATAACCTTGTTGCTATCCTCGACTTGAACGGGCTTCAGATCGACGGCCCCATTACCGAGGTAATGAATCCCACTCCTCATGATGAAAAGTTCCTTGCCTTTGGCTGGAACGTAATAACTATAGACGCCCATGACTTCAATGAGATAGAGGCGGCCTTTGATGCGGCGAGAAAAATCGAGGGCAAGCCTACTGTTATTATTGCAAGATCTATTAAGGGTAAGGGTGTTTCTTATATGGAGAACGCCTGTGAATGGCACGGCCAGGCGCCCAAAGAGGATCTGTATAAGGTTGCAATCAGCGATCTTGATGCGATCGGCGAAACTTTGAAGTAAGGATTGGTGAACTGTATGGCAGATAAAAAAGCAACCAGAGAAGGCTTTGGCGCGGCTCTTGCCGAGCTTGGCGAAAAATACGACTTCCTCGTTCTTGATGCTGACCTTGCGGCGGCAACCAAGACGGGTGTATTCAAGAAAAAATATCCCGAGAGATTTTTTGACTGTGGTATCGCAGAGGGAAATATGATAAGCGTGGCTGCAGGAATTGCGGCTACCGGTAAAAAGGTGTTTGCAGCATCCTTTGCAATGTTTGCGGCGGGCAGATCCTTTGAGCAGATCAGAAATTCTATCGGCTATCCTCATCTTAATGTAAATATTGTCGGTACTCATGCCAGCATTACAGTTGGCGAGGACGGTGCGACTCACCAGTGCAGCGAGGATCTTGCGCTTATGCGTACGATTCCCGGTATGACTGTTATTTGTCCTGCCGACGTTACCGAGGCTTATGCGGCTGTTGAGGCTGTGCTTAATCATTGCGGACCCTGCTATCTTCGCTTTGGCAGATACCCCGTACCAAATCTTACCCCCGAGCTTCTTCCCGATTACAAATTTGAGATCGGTAAGGGCGTTACCTACCGAGAGGGAAGTGATGTAAGTATTGTTGCAAACGGATATATGGTGCATCTTGCTCTTGAGGCGGCTGACATACTTGCCGCTGAGGGGATTTCGGCAGAGGTAATCAATATTCATACCATTAAGCCTCTTGATATCGATCTTATCGAGGCATCTGCGAGAAAGACCGGCGCTGTTGTTACCGCTGAGGAGCACAGCATAATCGGAGGTCTTGGCGCGGCGGTGTGCGAGGGTCTTTGTGAGAGATACCCTGTTCCTACTCTCCGCGTGGGAGTTGAGGATAAATTCGGCAGAAGCGGCCAGGTGCCCGAGCTTCTTGAGATCTACGGCCTTACCGCAGGAAACATTGCTGCCAAGGCAAGACGTGCGATCGCAATGAAATCGGCAAAATAAGTGAAAAGAGAGGACAGTAAAATGAAGAGAATTTTGCTTAAGCTGTCGGGCGAAGCCCTTGCAGGAAAAAATAATGAAATTTACGATATAAATTTTGTTGATAAGGTTGCCGCGGCAATTAAGGAGTGCGTTGACAACGGACACCAGCTTGCGGTAGTTGTTGGTGCAGGTAATATTTGGCGTGGCAGAGCAGGCGGAGATATGGACCGTATAGAGGCTGACCGCATGGGTATGCTTGCTACTGTGATCAATGCAATCTGCCTCAAGGACGCTCTTGAGCGTGCTGGCGCTCCCGCTGTTGTTATGACGTCGGTTCCTATGGCTCCCTTTGCTGAGCCCTATTCATCTCAGGCTGCTCGTGCAGCTCTCGATGCGGGTAAGACGGTTGTGTTTGGCGCAGGACTTGGAATTCCTTTCTTGTCAACCGACACCACCGGCGCTGTCAGGTCGGCGGAGATTGGCGCAGATGCTATTCTTATGGCAAAGAGCGTCGATTACATATACGATTCTGATCCCAGAAAGAATCCTGATGCTAAGCCTATTATGGAAATTAAGGCATCTGAGGTTCTTGCCAGAAATCTTCAGGCTCTTGATGCCACTGCTACTGCATTCTGCCTTTCCGCAGGTATGCCCGTAAAGCTGTTCGGACTTAAGTCGGCAGAGGATATTGTAAGCGCTGTTATTGACGGAAAATACGGAACCGTTATCAGCGCAGAATAATTTTGACATTTAAATTAATATAATATATAACTGAAAGGTGATAAAAATATGAAGCTTGACACTAAAATTTACGAAGAAAAGATGAAGAAGACTATTTCCTCCTATTCGGAGAATCTTTCTACTATCAGAGCGGGCAGAGCAAATCCCGACGTCCTTAAGAAGATTAACGTAGATTACTACGGCTCTCCCACAGCGATTTCCTCTATCGCGGAGATTAAGGTTTCGGATGCTCGCACTCTTACCATTACCGCATGGGATAAGTCTATCATGAAGGGCATTGAGAAGGCTATTCTTACCTCCGATCTCGGCATTAATCCCCAGAATGACGGTAGCTGTATCCGCCTTTCCTTCCCCCCTATGACCGAGGAGCGCAGAAAGGATCTTTGTAAGCAGATCTCTAAGATGGGTGAGGATGCTAAGGTTGCTATCCGTAACATCCGCCGTGACGCTAACGATAAGGTTAAGGCTGATAAAAAGAATTCTGTAATGACAGAGGACGAGGCAAAGCAGTCTGATAAGCTCGTTCAGGATCTCACCGATAAGTATATCAAGGAGATCGATACTATTACTGCAAGCAAAACAAAGGAAATCATGGAGATCTAAGATCTCACGAAAGAAGGTCCTCATTGAGTAGGTCGATCAATTTTTCCGACAAGGAAAACAAACTTAATTCTGTCGCAATCATAATGGACGGTAACGGCAGATGGGCGAAAAGACGCGGTCTCCCTCGCACAGAGGGGCATAAGGCCGGGGCAAAGGCAGTTGCGGAAGTAATCAAAATGTTCCGTGAGTACGGTGTTCATCACATAACCCTTTACGCCTTTTCTACCGAAAATTGGAAGCGACCTCCCGAGGAGGTTGACGCTCTGATGTCGTTGATTTACCGTTACGTTGACAAGGTCGTGATTCCCGAAATAAAGAAAAACGATCAGCTTTGCGTAAGATTTATCGGAGATAAGTCACGTTTGTCCGATAAGCTTAGGAAAAAGTGTATAGAGGCGGAGGAGCTTGCCGTAGGTAGGCCCTTCGTCTGTAATGTTGCGCTTAATTACGGCGGGAGGGATGAAATCGTCCATGCAGTCAACTCTGCTTTAGCCGACGGGCACACCGAGGTAAGCGAGGAGATTCTCTCAAAATATATGTATACTTCACATTCTCCCGACCCCGATCTGGTTATTAGGACCGGCGGAGATTTTCGTATCTCCAATTTTCTGCTTTGGCAGAGCGCATATTCTGAATTTATTATTACCGATACCATGTGGCCTGACTTCGGGAGGGCTGCCATTGAAAAATGTATGGCTGAATTTTATTCAAGGCGCCGCAGGTTCGGCGGTCTTGATCCCGAGGATGCAGAAAGCGAGGAATAAGATTTTTTACTGATGAAAAAAAGAGTAATAACCTCAGCGGCTATTCTTCTTGCAATGCTGCTTTTGGTGATTTTTTCAAATTTTATCGTTTACCCTGTGGCAGTTTCAGTAGTAGCTGTTATTGCCGTATTTGAAATGCTTAGGGCGCTCGGTGCTCACAAGGAGCTGCTTTTGTCCGCTCCGGCCTATCTTCTTACCCCCGCATTTCCCATCGCCGCCTTTTTTGTAAAGAGTGAGAACTTTATGAAACTTCTGCTTGCGCTTGCGGCGTGCTTTTTTGTATATATATTCTGGCTTATGGCGGTATGTGTTTTCTCTAAGGGTAGGATCGCATTCTCAAAAGTTGGTGAAATCTTTGCGGCCGTTACATACGTATCGGTATCATTTACCTCCCTTACTCTTGTCAGATATATAGACCGTGAGTACGGCATATTCTTCGTGTTCCTTGCCTTTATGCTGCCATGGACTTGCGATGTTTCTGCCTATGTAGTAGGCTCGCTGTTTGGAAAGCATAAGCTTATTCCCGAGGTTAGTCCTAAAAAGACTGTAGAGGGCGCTATTGGCGGAATCCTGTTTTCTGCGTTGTTCTGCTTCGTATACGGCCTTGCGATTGATCTTTTGCTCGAGTCGGTAAGGGTTAACTATCTTGTCCTTATATTGCTTGGTGTAATTTTGTCTGTAGTTGCACAGCTGGGCGATCTTATCGCATCGGTTATCAAGCGTGAGCACGGAATCAAGGACTATGGCAGACTTTTCCCCGGACACGGAGGAGTTATGGACAGATTTGACTCTGTTCTTGCCATATCCACAATTATGTTGATAGTTTGTATCATATTCCCACCGTTTACATCTATTTGAATCATTTGATATGTGCCGCCCTTGCATCAGGGCGGCTTTTAATCCCGGAGATAACTTAATGAATAATACTTTAGCAATTCTCGGTGCAACTGGATCGGTCGGCCTTCAGGCCCTCGAGGTTGCCCGTGCAAGAAAACATAACGTTGATTTTATCAGCGCAGGACGCAATTCGGCCTTGGCAGAGCGCATTGCAAGGGAGTTTAAGCCCACCGCGGTTGCCATGGCAGACCTCCGTGCGGCAAATGAGCTGAAATTCAGGCTTCGTGATACATCTGTTCGCATTTATGCCGGTGAGTCCGGTATCTGCGAGGGAGTGAAGCAAAGCAAGGCGGATACTGTGATTAATGCCATTCTCGGTAGCGCAGGACTTTCGCCTACGCTCAGTGTAATTGACTCAGGTAAGCGTCTTGCACTTGCAAATAAAGAGTCGCTCGTTATTGCGGGCGAAATAGTAATGTCCCGTGCTAGGGAAAAGGGCGTGGAAATAATTCCTGTTGACAGCGAGCATTCTGCAATTTTTCAGTCGCTTAAGGCAGGTAATCGCTCTGAGGTGAAAAAGCTTATTCTCACTGCATCGGGCGGTCCTTTCTATGGAAAAAGCAGGGCAGAGCTCGAAAGAATAACCGTTGCAGATACTTTGGCGCACCCTACCTGGAAGATGGGCAAGAAGATTACCGTCGATTCTGCCACCTTGATGAACAAGGGATTTGAGATCATAGAGGCGGCTCATCTTTTCTCTATCAGCCCTGATAAGATCGATGTGGTTATCCATAGAGAAAGTATACTTCACTCTGCTGTAGAATATGTTGATAACAGTATTATCGGCGAATTTTCTGTGCCGGATATGCGTATGTGCGTACAGTATGCAATTGATTATCCCAACAGACTTGAGGGCATCGGCGCTCCTCTTGATCTTGTGGCGCTTGGCAAAATGACCTTTGCCAGACCCGATACAGATGCCTTTCCGCTGTTGCAGATGGCAAAGCGCGCATTCTTTGAGGGCGGCGGATGTCCCGCGGTGCTTAATGCCGCCGATGAGGTGGCGGTGGAGGCATTCCTTGCGGGCAAGATCTCATTTACCGACATTGCAAGGGTGGTTATTAAAACATACGAGCTGCTTCACGGCGCAAGATATGCCCGTACACCCGAGGAAATCGTGGCGTCTGACAGAGAAGCAAGAAAAGTAGCAAAAGAATATACGAAATAATCAGGAGAAAAGCATAAAATATGCAAACTATTTTAATAGCAATATTCGTATTCGGATTCTTGATTTTCATTCACGAGTTCGGACACTATATTTTCGCAAGAATTTTTAAGGTTACCATAACCGAGTTCTCTATCGGTATGGGACCCAAGCTTGTTTGGTACGATTCTAAAAAGACGGGTATCAAATACGCTCTTTCTGCCATACCCTTTGGCGGATACGTTGCCATGGTCGGCGAGGACGGTGAGAGTGATGACCCGAACGCGTTTAATAAAAAGCCCACTTGGCAAAGGCTGATAATCATTGTTGCAGGTGCTACCGTTAACATCGTTGCCGGTGTTCTTGCCATAGTTATTCTGGCCTCTACCACACCTATTGGTGGTACTACCGTAGCGGCATTTCCCGAGACCGGCTATGAGATCTCATCTCAGGATTCCGGACTTATGGTTGGCGATGAAATTATCAGGGTGGACGGTAAGCGCGTTACCATCGCAGACGAGTTGTCTTATGAAATAATGAGAAAGGGCTATGAGCCCATCGACCTTGTCGTTATCCGTAACGGCGAGGAGGTTGTGCTTCCCGACGTTGTGTTCTCCACGGGAAATGAGCAGGGGCAGGTATTCGGCAATATGGATTTTCAGGTATATGCCGTTGAAAAGACTGTTGGAAGGGTAATCACATATTCCTTCTCCAAGTCTGTATTGATTGTAAGAACCTGCTGGGAGTCTATTTTTGATCTTATTACGGGAAGATATACTATGGCCGCGGTATCAGGTCCTATAGGCATTGGCGAGGTTATTGGCGAGGCGGCAAGTCTTGGCGCAGGACCTTTGCTCAGCATTGCCGCGCTGATAAGTATAAATCTCGGTGTAATGAACCTGCTTCCTATTCCCGCCCTCGACGGTGGTAGAGCAATATTGATCATCGTGGAGATGATAACAAAGAAGAAGCTTCCCCCCGAGCTTGAGGCTAAGATAAATGCTATCAGCCTTATCGTGCTGCTCGGTCTGTCGGGAATAATTATGATCAAGGATATTATTGGACTGTTTAATTAAACGGAGTTTGTACATTGAAAGATAAGCTTTACAGAAGACCATGTCGTGAGGTTTTTGTTAATGGTATCGGGATAGGCGGAAGCAGCCCTATAACAATTCAGTCTATGACTAATACCGATACCCATGATATTGAGGCAACCTATGCTCAGGCTAAAAGACTTGCTGATGCGGGATGTGACATTTTGCGTATTACTGCGCCGGATTTAGAATCTGTGGCAACCTTTTCCGAGCTTAAAAAAAGGGGAATTAATATTCCTCTTGTTGCGGATATCCATTTTGACTATAAAATAGCTCTTGCTGCGGTAGATGCCGGTGTGGATAAAATACGCATCAATCCCGGCAACATCGGAGATAAAAGCTGTGTTAGCGAGGTTGTCCGTGCTTGTCGTGAGAGGGGCGTTCCAATCAGAATTGGTGTAAACTCGGGCTCACTTGAGGCTCATATTCTGAAAAAATACGGCTCTCCCTGCGCCGAGGCATTGGCAGAGTCTGCGTTATATCATGCTGATATTCTTCGGGAGATGGATTTTGATGATATAATTATTTCTGTCAAATCCTCCGACGTGCAGACTATGATAGGAGCCAACCGTATTCTTGCCGAGCGTACCGATTATCCGCTTCATCTCGGTGTTACCGAGGCAGGTGCGAGAAATCGTGCTTTAATTAAAAGCAGTATCGGTGTGGGTACTCTTCTTGCAGAGGGAATCGGTGATACTGTAAGGGTGTCTCTTACAGATGATCCCATAGAAGAAATATATGCGGCGAGAGCAATTCTCGACTCGCTTTCATTATCGCAGAGCAGGGGTATGGATATCGTGTCCTGCCCGACCTGCGGAAGAACAAAAATTGATCTTATTTCAATCCTCTCCCATTTTGAGGACAGGGTGAGCGCCGAGGGACTTGATAAGAAGAATATCAAGGTCGCTATTATGGGCTGTGCAGTTAATGGCCCTGGTGAGGCACGTGAGGCCGATATTGGGATTGCGGGCGGAAAGGGCGAGGCTCTTCTCTTTAAAAAGGGTGAGATTGTTAGAAAAATAAAGGAAGAAAGGCTTATCGATGAGCTTATTGCCGAGATAAAGCTGATGTAAAAAAGAAGGGGAATAAAATGCAGCCCGAAAAGAAATTTTTTGACGTTTTTTCCAGATATAAGCCCTCGGCCGAGAAGCGTGTGCTGCTCGATCGGGGTCATTCGGCACGCTTCCGTTATACCAAGGATCCTATGCGTGTGGAGGTGGATTTATCCTTTAACTCGCATGAGGATGCCGAGCTTATTTATGAAATAGAGGATGAGTGCAGAGAGCTTTATTCTGCCGAGTCGTTTAAAATATTACCGCATTTTACTCCCGATTGCTTTGATATGACCCGTTTTGATGAGATTTCCTGTGAGGCAGCGCTTTGCGGAGCTGTAACAAACGGATTTTTCAGCGGGGCTTCCTACGCCGATGATGGCGAGGTAATTACTATATCTCTGCCTTTTTGCGATGCGGGTGTTGAATTTGTAAAAAAATCTAATACCGAGGCTATTCTTGCCAACATACTTTATAGCAGATATTCTATTACCAGGAAAATATCTATTGTCTGTGGCGCAGGAGCCACAGAGCGTAGCCGTCATTGGGAGGAAAAGCGCAAGGAAATGCTCGCCAATGCTGAGCGAGAGAGCAGAGAGCGCTTTGTCGCTGACAGGGAAAGAATGGCGAAGGAGCGTGAGGAGCAGCTTAAAGCGCAGGATCCCTATTATGATTTTGAGGCGAAGTCGGGCATATCCTCTGTTACCGGCACCGCTGAATCTATAGGTGATTTTATATATAAAATGGGCGCTACTACATACGATTTTTCCGATACCGAGCCTGTTTTTGGCGAAGATTTTGAGATAGGTGAGCCTACCCCACTTTCGGATACCGCCAATACAAAGGGACGGGCTGTTTTCCTTGGAACGATATTTGACGTGTCTATGAAGGAAACACGTGCCGGAGATAAAACCAACTGTATGATTGGCGTTTCTGATGGTGCTTCTGCTATATATGTAAAGAAAACCTTACCAAACGAAGAGCTTGATTGGGTAAAAAGACTTAAATCCGGCGCTCATGTTGCCATACTTGGACGCATTCAGGCGGATAGGTTTGACAACGAGCCCTTCCTCTCTCCCATAGCTATTAAGAAAATAAAAACCGTGCTTCGAACAGACGATGCTCCCAAAAAACGAGTAGAGCTTCATCTGCATACCAATATGTCTCAGATGGATGCTATTATTACACCCAAGGAGCTGGTTGATACTGCGCTTCGCTGGGGGCACAAGGCTATTGCCGTCACCGACCACGGTAACGTACAGGCTTTCCCAGAGGTAATGCTTGCCCTTGAGAAGTCTAAATCCGATCTTAAGATTATTTATGGAACCGAGGCGTATTTTGTCAACGATACTGCAAAATGTATCTTCGGTCGCAATTATCCCGCCTTTGATGACGAGATGGTTGTATTCGATATAGAAACCACCGGTCTTTCTAACCGCACCTGTAAAATTATTGAAATCGGTGCTGTTAAGATTAAGGCGGGCAAGATTATTGACAAATTTGATATTTTCGTTGATCCCGAGTGTCCTATTCCCGAGGAGATTACTAAGCTTACATCTATAACCGATGATGACGTTAAGGGCGCACCAAAGGAGCGTGAGGCACTTGAAATGTTCTTCAATTTTGCAGGTGAAAAGTTGCTTATCGCTCATAATGCTAACTTTGATATTGGGTTTATCCGTGTTGCGGCAGAAAGACAGGAGATCCCCTTTAACAACTCCTATCTTGACACCCTGGGTCTTTCCAGATACGTTAACCCCGAGCTTAAAAATCACAAGCTGGATACTATTGTAGAATATTACAACATAGGTGAATTCCACCATCACAGGGCATCCGATGACGCAGAGGTGCTGGCGCACATATTCATCGAAATGCTGAGAAGGCTGAGAAAAGAGGGCGTTAAGGATTTTGAAAGCGCTATCAGCGCCATGAGCGAGAGCGTCGATCCTATTAAGCTTAATGCTCATCATATGATTATTCTCGCTAAGAATAAGGAGGGGCTTAAGAACCTTTACAAGCTTATTTCCTACAGCTACCTGAACTATTACGGCGGATTTGGCAGACAGAAAAAGGTTCCCAGAATTCCCAAGACGGTTCTTGAGCAGCACAGAGAAGGACTTATCATCGGCTCCGCCTGTGTTTCCGGCGAGCTGTACAATGCCATTCTCGACGGTAAAAAGGCAGATGAAATCGAGGAGATTGCAGAATTTTACGATTACCTTGAGATCCAGCCACTTTGTAACAACCGATTCCTCATTGATGAGGGCAAGGTTGCCGATGACGAGGCTCTGCGCGATATCAACAGGCGCATTTTGGCACTCGGACGAAAGCTGGGCAAGCCCGTGTGCGCTACCTGTGACGCTCATTTCGTTAATCAAGAGGACGAGATCTACCGTAGAATTTTGCTTGCAGGCATGAAGTTTAAGGATGCAGATAAGGATGAGCCTATTTATCTTCGTACTACCGACGAGATGCTAGAGGAGTTCTCCTATCTCGGTGAAGAGGATGCCTACGACGTAGTAATTACCGCACCGAATAAGATTGCGGATATGTGCGAAAAAATCCGTCCTATTCCCGAGGGCAGATATGAGCCTGATCTTCCCGGAGCAAAGGAGGAGCTTGAGAGCTCTTGCTGGCAGCGTGCCCATGATTGGTACGGCGACGAGCTTCCCGATATTGTTAAAAACCGACTTAGCAAGGAGCTTACTTCTATTATTAATAACGGCTTTGCCGTTCTTTATATGATTGCGGTTAAGCTGGTTGCTTATTCTGAGAAGCTTGGATACCAGGTTGGCTCACGTGGCTCGGTTGGATCCTCATTTGTTGCTACAATGTCGGGCATCTCAGAGGTTAACCCTCTGCCACCCCATTACAGATGTCCTAAGTGCCGTTATTCGCAGTTCTTTACCGACGGTTCGGTTGGCTCTGGCTTCGACCTTCCCGACAAGGCCTGTCCTGTGTGCGGAGAAATGCTTTACCAGGACGGTCATGATATTCCCTTTGAAACCTTCCTTGGCTTCTACGGTGATAAGTCGCCCGATATCGACCTTAACTTCTCCGGTGACGTGCAGGGCAGGGTTCATAAGTATACCGAGGAGCTTTTCGGTCAGGGACACGTGTTCCGTGCAGGAACCATTACTGGCCTTGCCGATAAGACCGCATGGGGATATATTGCTAAATACCTTGAGGATAAGCGTATTAAAATTCCTAAGGCACAGATCGGTTATATGGCGACCAGAATTATGGGTATTAAGAAAACTACCGGTCAGCATCCCGGCGGTATCATAGTTGTGCCTAACGAGTACGATATATACGATTTCACCCCCGTACAGCATCCTGCCGACGACCCCAAGGCAGATACCGTAACCACCCACTTCCAGTTCTCATATCTTCACGATACTATTCTTAAGCTTGATGAGCTTGGTCACGATATTCCTACCAAGTACAAGATGCTCGAGAAATATACCAATACCAGCGTTCTTGACGTTAAAATGAACGATAAGACTATATACGAGCTCTTCTCGTCCACTAAGCCCCTTGGTATTACTCCTGCCGACATTGGCGGCAGCCAGCTTGCCACATTCGGTATCCCCGAGTTTGGTACCAGATTCCTGCAGCAGGTGCTTGTAGAGGCTAAGCCCAAGAGCTTTGCCGACCTTGTGCAGATCTCCGGACTTACCCACGGTACCGACGTATGGCTGGGTAATGCGCAGGAGCTTATTAAGGCCGGTACCTGCGATATTTCCGAGGTTGTTGGTACACGTGACAGTATTATGCTTTATCTTATCGCCCACGGAATGGAGAGTAAGCTTTCCTTCGATATAATGGAGTCGGTAAGAAAGGGTAAGGGACTTAAGCCTGATTGGGAGGCTTCTATGCTTGAGCACGGTGTTCCCGAATGGTATATTTGGTCGTGTAAGAAGATCAAGTACATGTTCCCGAAGGCCCATGCTGCCGCATACGTTATGTCGGCGATCCGTCTTGCCTGGTATAAGATATATTATCCCATGGAATTCTACGCCGCATTCCTTACGGTTGCTCCCGGTGGATTTGATGCCGAGATAGTGGGCAGGGGATACGAGGGTGTTAATGCGGTTATAAAGGAGCTGGAGGAGAAGGGTAACGAGGCCACTCAGAAGGAAAACCAGACCTGCCAGACCCTTTATCTTGTAAGAGAGGCTCTTGCAAGAGGCGTTAAGTTCCTTAACGTTGATCTTAAAAAATCCGACGGCACTGCCTTCCTGCCCGAAAACGGCAAGATAAGAATGCCCTTCAACTCTCTTCCTGGACTTGGCGAGACAGCCGCAGAGAAGATTCTTGAGGCAAGAGAAAAGTATGATATTTATTCTGTCGAGGACCTGCGTGAGCATACCGGTATTTCTAAGACGGTTATTGAGCTTTTGCGTAGAAATCACGTTCTTGACGGCCTTTCTGAGACTAATCAGTTCTCAATGTTCTAAAAAACAAAATCGGGTGTTAACAGCACCCGATTTTATCTACATCACATTATTTAGTTAATAAATAAAAGGAAAAGAAGTATCAGGGCGCATTCTCTGTCGCCGCCTTTGGAAAAGAACAGAAATGCAGCGGTAGCCAGTATAAGTATTTCCTCTGTGCCTATATGTGGCATGGAAAGTCCGATATTTCCGAGCAATCCATTCTTGCCGAACAGCCCTGACAGCATAGGCGACCCTCTTAAAAAGGAAAACATTCCTCCGTTGCTGCTAGGTTCATTTCTACCAAAGGTCTCTGTATCAGCGCTGCATGACTGAGCCTCGCAGTCAATTATATCATCAGCGTTGCCCTCTATAAAAGCAGTTCCGTCGTAATTATCAGGGGGATTGATGCGTCCCTGCGCATCGGGATAATAGCTTCGTGAATACATAGCATTACCTCGTTTTCATCACGTCGAGAATGTCGGCAATAGACATCATTGAATCTATTGCCTTCGCTCTTTCGTTTGATATATAGGGTTTCAGGGCATTCAGCAGTTGCGCTCTGTTTCCTCTTATGCTTGATTGGGGCTGATATGTAGGCGCAGATACCTGAGACGCCTCTTCGATTGGCACAGTCACTTCGGCCGACACCTCATTGATCTGCTCAGGTTCGGATGTTGACGGCTGTTGCTTTTTTGCCAGGTTAGATATCTGCTCTATCAGCTGTGGGTTTTCCATTATCAGGCCGATAATTTTACCTATGTCAAGATTTTCCTGATCACTCATTTGCCTACCTCTGATTTTTATATTTGTTTACCAGCTTCATGGCTTCGGATATATTTATTTTATCAGCCCTTGCTACGCTTCTCATTTTTTCCATGTCCGAGTGCGATGGCGTGGCCTTAGGCAGAGAATATCCGTAGCCCTCTGCTATTCTTACCACCTCTGCCCAAAGCTTGTCGTCCGGCAGGGAGGTAAGCGCCTCTAGCTTTTCCTTGTCAAATCTCATATAAATCCTCCTTGACTAAGATTACTATTATGGATTATATGAAAAATAAACAGAAAGGTGATTTCTCATGAAATGTCTTTGTTTTTCGGATTCTCACGGCACATCTTTAGGGATGCGCCGTGCGCTCAGCATGCATAGAGATGCCGAGGTGGTGTTTTTTCTCGGTGACGGACTTTCCGATTTTGAGGAGCTAATAAATGACAAAAGCCGCATGTGGATTGCAGTGAGAGGAAATTGTGATTCGAATGCTATTCTTGGCGATATTATAGTAAAAAAGACCGACAGCATAACCTTAATGGGACGTCGAATCTTTCTTACTCACGGTGATCTTTACGGCGTGAAATACGGACTTGACGGTATTAAGCGTCTTGCTGTCGATCATAATGCTGATCTTGTATTATTCGGTCACACTCACAGCATGCTTGAACAGTATGTGACAACCGAAAGTGGGGGATATTATCTCTTTAATCCCGGTAGTGTAGGTGGTGGATATGGCATCCGACCCAGCTACGGTGTCATCAACATAACCGATGGTGGAATTCTGCTTTCACACGGTATGCTTTAATTCTACCAGCCTTTTTCCTATATTTTTGGCAAGAGAGTAGCATATTTCCTCTGCAAGTGCAGGATCATTGCCCTCTGTCATAATTCTGATTAAGCGCTCTGTCCCCGATGGCCGAATGAGTATTCTGCCGTTTGTGCCGATTTTATTTTCATTATCCCGAATAATTTTTTGTATAACGCAGTCTGTTTTGAGAGCCTGCTTGTCATTTTCATCGGCATATATGTTCGTCGTATACTGGGGATATTTTTTCATAATTGCGGCGAGGGTCGAGAGGCTCTTGCCACTTTCCTTTATATAGGATAACAGTGCAAGCGCTGTCAGCTGGCCATCGCCCGTGGTGGAAATGTCACGAAGTATAATATGACCCGATTGCTCTCCTCCTAGCGAAAGGCCGCCGGCATTAATTGCATCAAGCACGTACCTGTCGCCTACCTTTGTCGGGTAAAAATCAATTTCGTTTTCTTCACAGAATTTTCTAAGGCCGAGGTTGCTTATAACCGTTCCGACAAGGGTGTTGCCCTTCAGCTTGCTTTCCTTTTTTAATTTATATGCCAGGATAGCCAGAATATAGTCACCATCGACCTCGTTGCCATTTTCATCGATACACAGACATCTGTCTGCATCTCCGTCAAAGGCAATTCCAAGATCCAGCCCATTGTCTATAACCGCTCTTCTCAGACTTTCAAGATGGGTAGATCCACAATCCTGGTTGATATTTATTCCGTTGGGATTGTCGGCAAGCATCAGACAATCCGCCCCCAGCTCTGTAAAAATTCTTTCTGCGCTGATATATGCAGATCCGTTGGCGCAGTCAATGGCCAATTTTAAGCCGTCTAGCGAGCAGTTAAAGGCGCCCTTGACATAATCAATGTACTCATCTATTCCGCTGAATAGCACTTGATAATGGCCCTGCCTTTGCGCTCGTCCAAAATCATCTGTTCTATCTAAAATCAGATCTTCTATCTTTTCCTCAAGCGCATCGTTTAATTTATAACCGTCGCTACCAAAAATCTTTATCCCGTTATAATCCCAGGGGTTGTGCGATGCGGATATCATAACACCTGCATCATATCCATGCTTAGTAACCAAAAGCGCCACCGTAGGGGTAGGGCAGATGTCAAGATTGATTGCATCTCCTCCGGCCTCACATATTCCCTCCATTAACGAATCTGCAAGCAGGGGAGAGGATAATCTGGTATCCATACCAACTAATATTACGGGCTTAATATCGCTTCCTTGCTTTAAAACATCGACCAACGCACGGCCGACATATCTTGCCAGGGCAGAGTTTAAATCTCCGCCGTATATACCTCTGATTCCGTCAGTGCCAAAAAGCCTTCCCATATTACCTCCCATATATTAGTGTAATTGTTTTAGTGTTTTTCCGTTGTATATCGTATGCTCGGGTATATATCCTTTGACCGAGGTTAAGGGATAAACCATAGCCCCCCTGCCGATGATACCTCCGGGACATATCACACAGCCACAGCCTACCTCGGCGTAATCCCCTAGAAATACGCCTATTTTGCGAAGTCCGCTGTCTGCACCTTCTTCATCACCCACAAGGGTGATTTCTCTTTTGTCCAGGCGAAGATTTGATGCAATAGCCCCCGCTCCCATATGAGCTCTATAGCCGATAATGCTGTCCCCGACATAGTTATAGTGGGGGAGCTGAGCCTGATCAAAGATTATGGAGTTCTTTATTTCGGTAGAATTTCCTATCACTGCACCGTCGCCAATAATAGCTTTTCCCCGGATAAAGGCACCCGGCCGTATCTCTGCTCTGCGGCCTATGATAGTCGGTCCGACAATGGTTGCGCCGTCCCATATTTTAGCATCATCTGCGGCAAAAACATCCTCAGCAATTTCTATGTAAGTGTCATCAAGGGTAGCTGAGCATTCCTTGATAAAATCACCTATCAGTCCAAGGGCCCTGTGTGGATATTTACACCGACTCAGCAAGGGGCCTGCAATGCTGTGACTAAGATCAAAAAGCTCGTGTGTCTGTAAAATCATAAAATCAAGCCTACCTTTCTATAGAAATTGACACAATTAAAGCATATAGGTGCCATAATTGTGTCAATTCAGCTTATCTTTTATTTATTACAGTATATTACTTTTGTGCTTTTATGGTGTTTTGTGATTATCTTCCAAGACCTGCCGCACCAACGATGCCGGCATTGTTACCGAGAGAGGCAACCTTGATCTGTGTCTTCTTTTCACAGGATCTGGTGTACTGCTCGGTGGATACAATTATGGAAAGTGGCTCTATAAGTCGCTCCTTTTCGCCGGAAACGCCGCCACCGATACAAATTATATCGGGCTGGAATGCGTTGATAAGGTTGGTGATACCAACCGCAAGATTGTTTATGTACTCGTTAACAAGAGCCTCGCCGTGAATGTCGCCACGACTCTTTGCGTTGAAGGCGGTTCTTGCGCTTACCTTACCCTCGCGGTCTGCACAGTCGAAGAGCAGGGAGGGGATTCCCTTGATTTTCAGCTCACGCATCTTAGCCTTGGTAATGTCGGTAAAGGCCGATGCAGAGGAATATGCCTCCCAGCATCCACGTCTGCCGCAGGAGCACTGTCTGCCGCCAACGTTGATAACCATGTGGCCTAACTCTCCCGCCGCATCGTTAAGCGCGCCGGAGTAAATCTTTCCATTAATAATAATTCCGCCGCCTACACCGGTTCCGAGGGTAACCATAATAGAGTTCTTACTGCCCCTTGCCGCACCTACGAGAGCCTCGCCGAGAGCAGCGGCGTTTGCATCATTTGCGATGTAAACGGTTTCAATTGGCATATATTTTTTAAACAGCTTTGCTATAGGGAAATTCTTGAATGGAAGGTTGTTTGCGTATTCAACCATACCGAGTCTGTTGTTGGCAATACCAGGGGTTGCGATACCAACATATTCGATGTCCTTAATAGTCAGGTTGTTTCTGATGATAAGTCTGCTTGCCAGTTCAGCCATGTCGGCAACGATCTCTTCACCGTTTCTGTTTGCCAGGGTAGGGCAGGACTCCTGATCGATAATATTGAGTGCGGCGTCGCACAGGCCGGCCTTTATATTTGTTCCGCCAAGGTCAATTCCAATAGTATACATAATATCCTCCGAGATATTTTTTAGTAATGTGCGAAAATCCATGATTTTCGGTGTGATGCCAAAAGGCAGCACGGTTAATTTTCTTATTAGGAAAATTAACAACACATAAATTATAATATACGTCCGTTCTCGTCTGTCGGCTAGCCAGCAAGCGAGAACGACAATATTTCAAGTAATGTGCGAAAATCCATGATTTTCGGTGTGATGCCAAAAGGCAGCACGGTTAATTTTCTTATTAGGAAAATTAACAACACATAAATTATATTTTATTTTATAACAAATGTCAAGTATTCCATGTCAAATTTTATCGCCGCAGGGGGTGTTCACAAAAAATTAACAAATACATTATGTTAAGGCTATTGAAATATTCACAAAAATGGTATACAATAACTAAGGTCAATAATTTGTATATTTTATGAAAGGACAAGCGTTTATATTTTGAGTAGATTTATATATGCTGATAATGCGGCTACAACACCTGTCAGCCGCGAGGTTATAGATGCAATGATGCCCTGCTTTGAGAGCGAGTGGGGTAATCCCTCCAGCGCTCATTCTATGGGCATCAGCGCAAAGGATATGCTTGACGATGCCAGGGAGAGAATTGCCAACGTTCTCGGCTGCTCTGCCGGTGAGATTTATTTCACCTCCGGCGGTACCGAGGCTGATAACTGGGCCATTCGTGGAGCCGCAATGAGAATGAAGGCAAAGGGCAGAACACATATCGTTACCAGCAAGATTGAGCACCCTGCCGTTCTCCGTACCTGCGAGGCGCTTGCTAAAGAGGGATTTGATGTTAGTTACGTTGGTGTAGACAAGTACGGTGTTATTGATCTCGACGAGCTTCGCTCGGTTGTTACCGACAAGACCGCCGTGGTTGCTATAATGTTTGCCAATAATGAGATAGGAACTATTGAGCCTATCGAGGAGATTGTGGAGATCGCACACGCCAAGGGTGCGCTTATGTTTACCGATGCTGTTCAGGCTGTCGGTAACATGGATATTGATCTTTCTAAGATTAAGGTTGATATGCTTGCTCTCTCGGGACACAAGCTTCATGCCCCCAAGGGAATTGGTCTGCTTTACATCAGAAAGGGTGTCGTTATTGGCAACCTTATTGAGGGCGGTGGACAGGAGAAGCGTAAGAGAGGCGGTACTGAGAATCTTCCTTATATCGTTGGTCTTGCACGTGCTCTCGAGCTTGCAAAGGAAAATATGGTTCATCTGCCCAGAGTTGCCGCTATGCGTGACAGACTTATAAGCGAGCTTACCAAGATTCCTTATTCTTCGCTGAACGGTCATCCCACCAATCGCCTCCCCGGCCTTGTAAATATTGGCTTTGAGTTTATTGAGGGTGAGAGCATGCTACTTTGGCTTGATATGAAGGGCATATGCGCCTCCACAGGCTCTGCTTGCTCGTCTGCATCGCTTGATGCGTCCCACGTTTTGCTTGCTATAGGTGTTCCTCATGAGAAGGCACACGGCTCTCTCAGGCTTTCTATATCCAAGGACACCACCGAGGATGATATTGATTATATTATTGAAAACGTTGCTCCAATTGTAGAGAAGCTTCGTAATATGAGTCCCCTTTGGGAAGAAATCGTAAAAAAGGAAAAGGTTAATTTATAATGAAATACAGTGAAAAGGTAATGGATCACTTCACCAATCCCAGAAACGTTGGTGAGATTGAAAATGCCGACGGTGTAGGCGTTGTAGGTAACGCTAAGTGTGGCGATATTATGAAGATGTATCTTAAGATCGATGAGAACGAGGTTATCACCGATTGTAAGTTCAAGACCTTTGGTTGCGGCGCGGCTATTGCTACATCCTCTATGGCTACCGAGCTTGTTAAGGGTCATACCGTTGAGGAGGCTCTTAAGCTTACCAACAGTGCGGTTGTAGAGGCTCTTGACGGTCTTCCTGCAGTAAAGGTGCATTGCTCTGTTCTTGCAGAGGAAGCTATTAAGTCTGCAGTTGCCGATTACTATACCAAGATCGGTAAGCCCGTTGACTTCGAGCTTGAGGATCATGATCACGACCACGATCATGTTGTAGAGGACTAATCATAATTATTTGCAAAAATCCGCAACATCAGCGGATTTTTGCTTTCTTGGAGAAAAATATGAGAATTCTTGTTGGAATCAGCGGCGGCGTTGACAGCGCATTTGCCGCAAAAAAACTGATTCTTGAGGGGCATACTGTTGAGGGCGCGGTGCTTATAATGCATCAGCATACCGAGCTTTCTGCCGCACGTGAGGCTGCCGCATCCGTCGGTATTGTTCTTCATGAGATCGACTGCCGCGATAGCTTTGTACAGATAAAGGAGAATTTTGTCTCCGAATATATCAATGCCCGAACTCCCAATCCATGTATTATCTGTAATGAGCGCGTTAAGTTTAAAATACTCTATGACTATGCTATGGAGCAGGGCTTTGATGCTATTGCTACCGGACACTATGCCAAGCTGGTAGAGCAGGACGGTAGATTTGCTCTTGCCATGCCGGAGGACAGCCACAAGGAGCAGACGTATATGCTATACCGTCTACCGCAAAGCATACTTTCAAGGCTTGTATTACCATTGTCAGAGGGAAAAAAGAGCGATATCCGTTTAATTGCCGAGGAGCAGGGAATATCTGCCGCTAACCGCGAGGACAGTCAGGAGATATGCTTCCTTCCTGAGGGAAACCATACCGAGTATATAGAGTCTGTTGCCGGAAAAAGCCCCGAGGGAGATTTTGTTGACGAGAACGGCATTGTTCTTGGACGGCATAAGGGCATAATTCACTATACCGTGGGTCAGCGTAAGGGCCTTGGCATTTCACTCGGTCAGCGCGCCTTTGTAACAAATATTGATCCCATCTCAAACACCGTTACTCTTTCCCCCGATTTGTTAGGTAAGGATGAGGTTTATCTTAACGACGTTGTATATTCGGGTATGACTCCTCCCACCGAGGAAACAACCGTTGAGCTTGATGTAAAGCTCAGATACACTGCACCTCTCATCAGGGCTTCTGCCACTCTTTATCCCGACAAAACTGGGGTTTTAAAGCTTTCAGCACCGCAGAAATTTGCACCCGGGCAGTCGGCAGTCCTATATCTGGACGGCACAGTAATGCTCGGCGGCTTTATTAAATAACAAAAATAGCAGATGAACATTTTTATGCTCATCTGCTATTTTTTAATCCAGTTTGTTTTCCTTTTTCTCGCTTATCACCAGTGTCATCGGGATAAGTGTCTGAGAGGGAATATAGAATAACCAAATGAGATCCACGTTGGTATTCATCAGATTATACAGCAATGATCCCTCCTTGAATCCACCGTATATAGTGTCCAGCGCAGTAAGGCCTACGTTAATGTCGCAAAGGGCGAATAAAATCAGACCTACTGTTAAAAGAATTCCGCCGTGCTTGAGACGGTGGGCAAAGATCGCATTTGTACAGAGGTTTGCGTAGTAGATAACACTGATAATTGACATAGGATCTGTCGATTCTCCGAGAATAATGCAGGCAACCGCAACGAGAACAACCATCAGGGCAAGACGGACAATAAGATTTATTCTACGGAGCTTTTTATCCTTATCATTTACAAAAATGTGCAGGAAAATAAACAGCTGCGTACCGAGGAATACCGTTACGCCCGCAAGATTGTTTGCCTCCTCCATGGCCACCATAAAATAGTCTGCGATAAGCGTAAAGATCATTGCGATACGTATAAAATTACCGTTGGTGGTATTAAGAAGGATATCACGTGGGTTTTTGTTTTCGGATTTTACCATTATCAGCTCTATTACCAGCGTCATCCAGGCAAATACCGTGGCTACAATGATGCTTGTATATCGAAGTGTGTAATTGTAATCCACTCTTGCAATATGAATCAGAATGAACAAAAGCACTTCGGCTGCTGTAAATACTGCCGCCAGACCTGTCATCAGGTGTTTTTTATTAATTACCATGGTCTACTTCCTTTTATTTTATAGCGTTTCAGCTATCTCATAGATCAATCTTTCGGTCTTTTCCCAACCGAGGCATGGGTCGGTCACCGACTTGCCATAGATGGGGTTGTCGCATATCTTCTGGGCACCGTCCTCAATATAGCTTTCAATCATCAATCCCTTTACAAGGCTTTGAATATCGGCAGAACGTTTTCTGCTTTGCAAAACGTCCTTTGCTATATTAATTTGCTCAAGATAATTCTTGTTGGAATTTCCGTGGCTTGCATCCACAATTACTGCGGGATTTTTCAGTCCGGAGATGCTGTACGCTTCGTAAAGTGCTGACAAATCGTCATATCGGTAATTGGGGCGCACCGCACCATCTCTGTCAACATATCCTCTGAGGATCGCATGTGAGTAGGGATTACCGTGGGTTTTAACCTCCCAGCCTCGATATAAAAACATGTGTGATCCTTGCGCCGCATTAATAGAGTTCATCAAAACCTCAGAATTTCCGCCTGTGGGATTTTTCATTCCGACAGGAATATCAAGGCCGCTGGCGGTAAGTCTGTGCTGCTGGTCCTCCACGGATCTTGCACCGATAGAAACATAAGCGAGCAGATCGGAAATATATCTGTGATTCTCGGGATAAAGCATCTCATCGGCACAGCCGAATCCACTCTCCTCAATAGCTCTGATGTGAAGCTTTCTGATTGCAAGGATTCCTTTTAACAAATCAGGCTTTCCGTTCGGGTCGGGTTGATGAAGCATCCCCTTGTACCCCTCGCCCGTGGTTCTGGGCTTGTTTGTATACACCCTTGGTACAATAAGGATTTTGTCCCCAACCTTTTCTTCTACTCTTCGAAGTCGAAAAAGATAATCAAGAACAGCATCCTCTCTGTCGGCAGAGCAGGGGCCTATTATAAGTATGAATTTGTCGCTCTCGCCTCTAAGTATTTCACGCAGCGCAGTGACTCTCTCTTGAAGCACGGCGGCGCTTTTTTCGCAGAGGGGAAGCTGCTCTTTAATTTTCTTTGGTATGGGCAGCTTTCTGTAAAACTCCATATTCATTGTTGTTCTCCTTGTGTTTGACTCGCCAAAGCGATCAATTATCAATAGCTGAAATCTTAATTCCTAAGGCCATAAGGTGATCGAAAAATTCGGGATAGCTTTTGTTTACCGCTTCACATCCCTCTATTTCACCACCGTATAGTGTGCACAGCACCGCCAGCGACATAACTATTCTGTGGTCGTTATGTCCGTATAGAGTTGCGCTCGGTGCGTGCAGCTCATGCCTTACTACGGTTACCGAGTTTTCCTCTACAATAAGCTCTGCGCCGAATTTCTCAAGCTCGGCCTTCATTGCCTCAATACGGTCGCTTTCCTTATCACGCAATCTTTTTGTGCCGACAAATTTTGCGCCGTGCTTTGCTGCTGCAACAGCAAATAGTATAGGCCCAAGGTCGGGGCAGTTGGTAATATCTATTTCGGCATATCCCTTATTCAGCTTAGACATATGCTTTATGCAGATTTTGTCGCCTTGAATACTGTCTTTATCAAGTCCGTCGACCTTAACCTTACCGCCCAGACAGTTCAATGCATGCAAGAATGCCCCAGCCGACCAGTCACCCTCGACTGCAATATCCCGGCTCTTATACTCCGGACCGCCGAAAATGTAAAAGGACCAATCGGTGTCGGGAAATATTTTTACTCCGAATTTTCTCATTGCCGCAATAGTCATATCAACATACGGACGACTTTCAATCTCAGTATTTACTATGATTTTTGAATCTCCGCTGAGTGTAGACAGCGCAAGAAAAAGTCCTGTGATAAATTGGCTGCTGACATTTCCGTCAATAAAGTATTCTCCGGCCTCGAGCTTTCCGCATACCGATATACTCTCTGCGCTCTTGCTGAATTTCAGTCCACATTCCTTGAATAGCTGCTCGTATACGTCCTGCGGTCTGGCGATAAGCCTTTCGCTGCCCTGAAGGGTAGCGGGATGACCGGACAGCATAGCTATGGGAATAAGAAATCTCAGTGTACTTCCGCTTTCTCTGCAGCATAGCGGCTCACTTGCCTGCGCTGTAGTCATATCAACGCCGATAACCTTGGCATCCTTGCCGTCATAATCAATTTTTACTCCCAACGCACTCAGACAGTCTATAGTAGCCAGCACGTCCTCGCAGGAGGGGAGATTTCTGATCAGGCTTTCACCATCACAACACATTGCTGCGCAAATAAGCAGGCGGTGCGCTATGCTTTTTGACGGTGGCACACTAACTCTGCCTCGAGCCTGACCCTTGTTTATTGTTAATTTCATTTCATTGCCTCGGTAAGAAAATCTATGGCTTCTATATAGCCCTGAGGTCCGTGTCCGCTTATATTTTTGATGCACGCTTCTCTAATAAAGCTTATCTGTCTGAACTCCTCACGCTTTGACAGATCCGAAATATGCACCTCAACGGTAGGAATATCAACGGCCTTTACCGCATCGAGCAGGGCAATGCTGGTGTGTGTATATGCACCGGGGTTGATTACAATGCCGTTTGCTCCCTCAAAGTAGGCCTCTTGAATCTTGTCCACCAGATCGCCTTCGTGATTTGACTGATAACACACAGATTCTATACCCCTTTGCTCACAATGATTCTTGATCATTTCCAGGAGATCTGCATAGCTCATGCCACCATATATTTCGGGCTCTCTGATGCCGAGCATATTAAGATTTGGGCCGTTAATTACATAAATTTTCATTTAAAAATTCTCCAATATTTTGTCTGCAACCGCCTCGGGTGTGCCATCAGCATCGATCCTTATGTCGCAGCTGTCGCAATAGGTAGAGTACCTCTCGTTATATCTTTGCCTTATCGATTCAGCATCACTTGACAGCGGTCTTGATTCGGTGGGTTCAAGCTTATCAAGCGGGCGGTCGATAAAGAATATCCTGCCGTTTAATTTGAGGGAGTACATATTTTTTGCTCTCAAAACAGCACCGCCACCCGTTGCAATAACAAGAGATTTTTCACCGGAAAGCTTCTCTATTATCTCTTCTTCCATCCGCCTGAATGCCCATTCGCCTTCTTTTTTGAAAATATCACTTACAGACATTCCCATGGTCTCGGTGATTGCCTCATCGGTGTCTACAAACCGTCTGCCTAGCTTTTTGGCAAGGATTTTTCCAACAGTTGTTTTTCCTGATGCTGGCATACCAATAAGCACGATGTTTTCCTTCTGACGTACAAGCTTTTCGTATATCTCATCTATGGTTCCTTCGGAGTATCGGGTATTGAGGAAAATTTCCGACGCTCGAACCGCCTGAGCCACCAGCATATACAGACCGCCCTCCGCACGTGCTCCGTATGACTTTCCCTCCATAACCGTCATGGTTCTTAATGGATTATATACTGCATCTATAACACCGCGCGGTTTTTTCAGACTAAACATCACGGTCGGCATATCAAAAATGTTCGGATACATGCCTAGTGGTGTTGTATTAACGATTATTTCTGCGTCAAGATGCTCGCGTACCAGATCTGCGTAGGTTATTACACCGTCCTTTTCGCTTCTGCTGACGCGGAATATCTTATCGGCACCAAGGTCGGTAAGCACCGCTTTCGCGGTTTTTGACGTTCCACCCGAGCCAAGAATAACCGCCTTGCAGCCCTTTGCATCAATTCCCGCATGGGCAAAAAGCATCTTCATGCCGTAAAAATCTGTGTTGTATCCGTATAGCTTCCCGTTTTTGTTAACAATAGTATTGACCGAGCCTATTTCCTTAGCCTTTTCGTCTATCCAATCGAGATAGGGGATTACACGTTCTTTATAGGGAAGTGTCACGTTGATTCCAAGAAAGTCACGCTTATGCATGAAGCCGTCAAGCTCATCCTTGGCAATCTCGCATAGCTCGTATTCATAGCCGCCAAGACTTTCATGTATATCTTTAGAAAAGCTGTGTCCCAGCTTATCACCAATAAGTCCGTATTTCATAATCAATTATTTGCGGCAAGATAATCTGTGCCGTATCTCATAGCTAGCATATCCGCAATTACAATAGCCGTAACTGCGTCAACAACAGCCCTTGCTCTGTGAATAATGGCGGGATCGTGTCTACCCTCAAGCTTAAGCTCTGTGTTTTCCATTTTTGTTAGCGAAATACTATTCTGACTCTTGAATATGGAGGGAGTAGGCTTAATTACCGTGCGGAACACCACAGGCATACCGTTAGTAATGCCGCCGTTAATACCGCCGTTATTGTTACTTTCTGTAGCTACCTTGCCGTCACGGATTGCAAAGGCATCGTTACCCTCGCTGCCGTATACGTCGGCAAAGGCAAATCCGAGGCCGAACTCTACGCCCTTAACACCGGGAATAGAGAACAGGCCGTGGGAGAGCATGCTCTCCATGCTGTCAAACCATGGCTCGCCAAGTCCTGCGGGCAAACCGATAATCGCGCTTTCGAGAATGCCGCCAACGCTATCGCCCATTTCTGCCGCCTTTGCAATTTCTTTTTTCATTTTTTCCTCTGCCACATCTGTTAGGACAGGGAACTCTCTGGAGTTAACAAGGTCAATATCGCTAGATATATCATCAAACCTACGGTCAAATGCGCCGTGCAGCTCTGTTATATGAGAGCCTATCTTTATACCCTTGTTTTCAAGAGCACAGCTGAGTATTGCGCCTACCGCAACGAGGGCAGCTGTTATTCTGCCCGAGAAATGTCCACCTCCTCTGTGATCCTCAAAGCCGTGGTACTTTTCTCTTGCGGTATAATCTGCGTGGCCGGGGCGGGGAATATCCAGGATGTCACCGTAGTCTGCACTCTTTTTATTTGTATTTTTGATAAGAATGCACAGGGGTGTGCCGCTAGTGTAGTCACCCTTAACTCCACTTATAATTTCGTATTCATCTGCCTCCACCCTTGCAGTAGATATTTTACCTGCAGGACGGCGCAGTGCAAGCTTTCGGCCGATATACTCACGGTCTATTTTTATGCCCGGAGCTATGCCGTCAAGCACAGCGCCGATATAATCTCCGTGGCTCTCGCCGAAAAGCGTTATGATTATACTGCTTCCAAAGCTGTTTTTCATATCTTATATTCCTCACGTACGAGCGAGCAAAAGCTCTCAACGTCTGTTTTTTCTATTCTGTAGCTTCCGATTTCGTCAACGAAAACCACCGATATTTTGTTGCCGTCGCACTTTTTATCCTGCTTGATAAATGACAGCGCCTTTTCTATATCACCGTTATATTTTGTGGGTAGTCCGAATTTTTCGAGAATTGCCACAAGCTTTTCTCGTACCTCGGTAGATGATACAGGTATCATACCAATAGCAACACATTCTCCGTGATAGAGCGTATTTATTTCTTCAGCTGCCTCAATGCCGTGGCCAAGAGTGTGACCGAAGTTAAGGATCCTTCTGATTCCTCCCTCACGCTCATCAGCCTCAACAACCTGTTTTTTAATCATTAAAGAACGGTAAATTATTTCCTCGATATTTTCCTTAACGTCATCGTTCGAAATAAGCTCGAAGAGCTCTGCATCTGATGTAAGCGACATTTTTATCGCCTCGGCAAGTCCGCTGGCGATCTGTCTTTGAGGCAGTGTATTAAGCACGTCGGGATCAATTATTACACCGCAGGGCTGGTAAAATGCACCAACAATATTCTTTACTCCGTCAAGATTTATCGCGGTCTTTCCACCAATAGATGAATCCAGTTGAGAAAGCAGGGTTGTTGGTATATTGTAAAAGTCAATTCCACGCATATAGGATGATGCCGCAAGGCCGGTAAGATCACCCACAACACCGCCACCGACCGCAACTGCACAGTCGGTACGTGTCATTCCAAAGTCTAACATCTCGTGGCAGAGTATCTTATAGAGCTCAAAGCTCTTTGATTCCTCACCGCATTTAACCGTAATGATCCTTGCCTCCTTGCACTGTGCACCGAGACGCTCTGCATATTCACGAGGAACCCCGGTATCCGTAACGATAAGCACACGTCGGTCAAGGTTGAAAAGCTCGCCCGCTCGGTCAAGCATTCCTCGTCCCAGATGTATGTCATATCCGTGGCTGCCCAGGTTTATATGTATTTTCCCTTTACAGCCGTCCTCCGAGCCGTTTATAAGCCTGCCTTGATATATCTTTGATAGGTTCATGGTTCCTTGCAGAAAGCTTACGTACAGGTCACGTAGATTATCCTCTTTAACAAAGGCGGAGTTCTTGCTGATGACCTCTTTTTCTCTCGCCTCGTCAAGGATGGCAAGCCCGCGATCCCTTTTGTATTCAGCAACATCCTTTGCCGCCTTCATTCTGCGCAGGAAAAGCTCAGCCATTTCCTTGTCTATTTCATTTATTTCTTTTCTTGCTTTATCAAGCTTGTCGTTCATTTTTTTGTTTCCTTATATGATTCTGCCAATGCAGCAAATGCGGGCAGAGCTCTTTCTATCTGCTCGGTAGTAACGCAGTACGCAAGACGGGCATAGCCGGGACAGCCAAAGTCGTCGCTGGGAACGATAAGTATCTCATGCTTCTTTGCTCTCTCGCAAAATTCGTTTGCATCACCGCTGGGTGATTTAATAAAGAGATAGAACGCTCCCTGGGGCTTGATCATTTCAAATCCGTATTCACCCAGCTTGTCTATAAGCAGTCTTCTGTTTCTGTCGTAAATAGAAATATCAGATGTTTTGCCAAGACAGAAGGGAATCAGCTTCTGCAAAAGGCTTGGCGCACAAACAAAGCCGAGCGCTCTGCCTGCTCCGCATACAGCCTGATAAATCGCTGTGAAGTCAGCGCATCTGGGGCACACCAGGACATATCCGATTCGCTCGCCGGGAATAGAAAGCGACTTGCTATAGGAGTAGCATACTATAGTGTCGTCGTAATATTTTGTGAGATATGGAACCTCTATTTCGTCGTAAACAAGCTCTCTGTACGGCTCGTCGGATATAAGATATATGGGGTGGGAATATTTTTCCTCACATCTTCTTAATGCATCTGCCAGCTCCGCGATATTTTCCTTGCTATATACTGCGCCTGTAGGATTATTAGGTGAATTAATAATTATTGCGGCGGTCTTTTCGCTTATAGCGGCCTCGATAGCGGCTACGTCTAGCTGAAGATCCTCGTCGCACATTACCTCCTTAACAGCTCCTCCGCATCTTTCTATGAAAACCTTGTACTCGGGGAAGTAGGGGGCAGGGAGAATAACCTCCTCGCCGGGGTTAACGATTGCGGTCAGAGATGATGTCAATGCCGCTGCGGCGCCAACGCTCATATACAGGCAGTCTGCGGTAATGCTTTCGCCGTAGGTGCTGTTTATATAGTCGGCAATAGCTGCTCTTACTGTCGCATCACCCTGCGCCGAGGTGTATCCGTGAAGTCTTACGGGATTCTCCTCGTTGAGTAGCTTGACGAGCGATTCATTTACCGCCTCCGGAGAGGGAACGCTGGGATTTCCGAGAGAAAAATCGTATACGTTTTCTTCTCCTATCTCAGCCTTTCTCTTTTTTCCGTATTCAAAAAGCTCTCGTATAACAGATCTCTTTGCGCCGAGCGCTCTCATTTTTTCGTTAATCATATCGACCATCCTAAAAGATATTATAATATTTTATTATAATACGAAACAACGCAAGTTGTCAAGGTTAAAAATTAAAAACACGAAATTAGGGATGTTGACATTGCTATCAAGGTAGTGTATAATAAATTAAAAACCATGAAAGGGGCAGAGAAATGATCAAGACAGACATAAAGTTGCCTTTTAGTTACTCAACTGATGATATTTACTCCGCCCTGGCGGAAAGGATTCCTGTTAAAAGGGAGGAAATAACCGAGCTTAAGATTGTAAAGCGAGCTATTGATCTTTCCGACAAAAGTAATATTCACTATAATGCTACCATAGCTATTTCTCTGTCACCCGAGAGGGAGGCAGGGCTTTTAAAGATGAAAAAGAAGGTCGCAAGGCAGGAGGATCTTTTAATTGATATTCCGCCATGTAGCTTTTGTTCTCGTCCACTTGTCGTTGGAGCAGGTCCTGCCGGTCTGTTTGCGGCGCTGTTGCTTGCAGAGGCGGGCGCAAAGCCAATTCTCATTGAGCGAGGCTTGCCTGTTGACGAGAGAGACATAGTGGTGGATAAATTCACAACCTTTGGTATCCTAGATCCCGAGTGCAATATACAATTTGGTGAGGGTGGAGCAGGTAGCTATTCCGATGGTAAGCTTAAGGTTGGAGGAATGGATAAATACAAGCTAAAGGTGCTTTCCGACTTTATTGATGCGGGTGCGCCCGAGGATATTATCTATTCTGTCGGCGCTCACGTTGGAACCGACAAGCTTAAAAATATCGTTAAAAAAATCAGGCAGAAGATCATTTCGCTTGGTGGCGAGGTTATGTTTTCAACCAAGCTTACCTCGATATCTGTTAAGGATGGCAGGGTTGTTGGTGCTGTTGCCGAGAGGGGTGGAGAATGTATAAGCTTTGATACAGACGCTCTCATCTTGGCTACAGGACACAGCGCCAGAGATGTTTTTGAGATGCTAAAAACATCGGGCGTAATGCTTGAGCCAAAGGGCTTTGGTATAGGCCTTAGAATAGAGCATCCCAGAGAGCATATTGACCGTCTCATGTATGGAGATACTCCTCCTGAAGCTATCGGCGCCGCAAGCTATCACCTCGTTACTCATCTTCCCGGTGGCAGAAGCGTATACAGCTTTTGCATGTGTCCCGGTGGAAGCGTCGTTGCTGCCGCCAGCGAACAGGGAGGTATTGTAACAAACGGCATGAGCGAGTATGCCAGAAATGCAGATAATTCAAATGCCGCATTTTTAGTATCGGTTACTCCCGCTGATTTTCCATCTGATGATCCATTGTCCGGCATCGAGCTTCAGAGAATGATAGAGCAGAACGCCTTTAAGGTTTCGGGCGGAGAATATAAGGCGCCATCAACTACTATGGGCGCATTTATGCGGTCGGAATCGGCAGTGCTCGGTAGTGTTAATCCGTCTTATCCTATAGGTACTTTGCCTATTGCTCCCGAGAAATATCTTCCCGGATATATTACCGATTCGCTTCGTGCGGCAATTCCGGATTTTGATGTCTGGATGCCCGGATTTTATATGAATGATGCTATGCTTACAGGCCCTGAAACACGCACCACGTCACCGGTGCGAGTTACCAGAAGCGGTAGCTTTGAGGCTATTGGTATTAAGGGACTTTATCCTACCGGTGAGGGCGCTGGCTATGCGGGTGGAATAATCTCATCCGCCCGTGACGGCCTTATGGTTGCCGAGTCAATTATTCTTAAAAATCAAAAGTAAAATGAAAAATGGCTGTCGATTAGCTCGACAGCCATTTTGTTGTTAAATTCCGCCGTTTTCGTACTCTGCCATAAGCATCATAAGGTCGGCGATTCTCTCTCGTATCTGAGATCCACGGTAGGTTTCCCTGATACGCATTTTATCGGATTTGTTTTCAAATATTATGGTTTCAGACACAATGTCTGCGTTGTTTTTTATTGCGTCCTCTCTATCAAAGAACGGCTCATGAGCCTGCAGGCGAATACCGTCAGCGTTGTAGATCAGCGTATATCCGCCGATACCTGTCGAGCCGTGATATGCCTTGCAGAAGCCGCCGTCAATAACGAGTATTCTGCCTCCCGCCTTAATGGGATTTTCACCTCTATGAACGGGCAGATGACCGTTGATTATGTGAGAACCGATACTGTTTAGCCCGAATTCCTCGAGTATTTTTACGGCGATTTTTTCGTCGTCCCAAGACTGATAGTATGCGTTCTTAGGCTCAATCCATGCATCCTTATCATCGATTAAAAGCCGTTCAAATGTGGCCATCTTCTTCCTTGCGCACAGGGGAGAGTCCTTTCCGCACCATAGGAACCAGAGGAAATCCTTGCCGGACTGGCGTTCTGCTGAGCCATCCTTTGCATAATAGCCGCCCCTTGCCATAGCATCGCAGTAATCCATAAGAGCCTTGCCGCATCTACCGCCTGCCGCATCCAGACACATGAATTTTCCATTCTCGTCCATTGGAATCGCACCGTGATAAAGCAGATTGTTATTATAAACGGTGTACATTCCGCCCTTGTCGTAAATAAAGCGGATTTGCTTGTTAAGCTTATCCGAGCGCATGAATGCAACTCGCAGATATTCCATCACTCTGCTTTCCTCATCGGTCAGCGCATATACGTTGTCACCGAGGGTGGGGAAGTCGGAATCTCGGAGTGCATATTCCTTGCCACCGATAATAACCGTACCACGCTTTTTGTCAATCTGCTCAAGAATAAGTCTGTCATTCATCAAAAAGTGAGGATTTCGTTTTATTGTCTGACCCTCAAGCTTAAACTGGATTATACTTATTGCCTTGTGCATCATGGCAAGGAGCGTGTCGTCTGTTCCACCAAAGAAATTGCCAGCCGAATCACCCTTTGGCATATATGCAGAGATGTCGGATTTTCCATACATTTCCTCGGCAAACAATGCCAGCGGACGCAGAGAAATTCCGTATCCTATTTCAATTACGTCAAGATTTTTATATGTTATAGAGTTGTTTAATACGGTTGCTATGCAAACTCTCGATCCTGCTGCGGCACCCATCCAGAGCGCATCGTGATTACCCCACTGAATATCTATGGATCTCTCACGCATAAGCTCGTCGAGTATCATATCCGCTCTCGGACCACGGTCAAACAGGTCGCCAACAATGTGCAGATGATCTATTACCAGACTCTTTATTGTGTCGCACAGTCCCTTTATCAGATCCTCTGCCGCGCCGATTCTTACCGCGGTTTTAACGATGCTCTCGCAATACTGCGATTTCATGGCATTGTCGCCGTCAATAAGAAGCTCCTCGAGTATATATACAAACTCGCCCGACATTCTGCGCAGATGCTCACGCACAACCTCTCTTGTGTACTTGCTACCCACAAGCCTGCATACCTTAAGCAGTCTGTCAATGGTGACGGTATACCACTGGGCAATATCACTCACCGCCTGCTTTGCCTCATCGATCTTCTCGCCGGGGTAGTAAATAAGGCTGGAGAGCTGGGCTCTTTCGACTTCGCTAAGCTCCTTTTCAAACAGCTGTCTTACCTTATTTCTTATAACGCCGGACGCGTTTCGTCTGATGTGAGAAAATGCCTCCCACTCACCGTGTATGTCACTTAAAAAGTGCTCGGTACCCTTGGGCAGGTTTAAAAGACCGTTCAGCCTGATTATTTCTGCCGCCACAGCCTTTCTTGACGGATATTGCTTTGCCAGCTCCGTCAGGTATTTTCTATCATATCTGTCAAAATTAGACATTTATTTCCTCCTTAAAAAACAAAAGGAGCCCATTGGCTGAGCCCCTTTATAGTCTAAAACGTGGAATATTTCTGAAACCTGTCGTCTTCCATGCTTTAAAGCGCCTATTTCAGCCACAACTTTTCATATTTTTTTAATACGTAGTATAGCGCGCTGCCACCGATTCCCGCACATACGATTTCTCCGATTCCAACCGTCAATGCTATAAAGTCGTATGAATCGGGTGAACCGTACGCGTATATCAGTATAAACGGTACGATAATTACGTTAGCCAATATTGTGGGGATAGTAGCGACCCACATCAGCTTGTGGGTAAGCCACCTTGCAAGCAGTCTTGCTCCGATAGCTCCAATCAGTGTAGCAACTGATCCGAAAATAATGTCCCATATAACCGCCCCGGGTACCATAAGATTGGATATAAAGCAGCCGATAAATAAGCCCGGTATTGCCTCGGGGAAGAAGATGGGCAGGATGCACAGCGCTTCGGATATACGGAACTGTATTACTCCGTTTGACAGCCCAAAAAGAGATGCCAGAAGCGTCAGCACAACGTACAATGCGGCAATAAGCGCACCTCTGGTGGTGTAGAGTGTTAGCTGTTTTGTGTTCATCTTGCTTTTCCTTTAGTTTTGTTTTTTTCGTTTTTCAACTTGGTGAGGAAGGTTTCGAACTCACCATCATGCATTATATCATAAATCAAAAGCAAAAACAATAGCAAAATAAAAAATATTATCCTTTATTTTTACGGTAGCAATTTATCTCTCATGTATGTATAATGAAATAAAAAGAATCCTATAGGGATGTGGGGGATAAGGATTGGAATTTTTGCTTATTGGAGAATCGAAAATCAAAATTGTTTTGACAAGGGAGGAAACAGAGCACTACGGTCTTGATGGCTCAACAGCCGATGTAAGCGGCCCCGGAGCAAGGCGCATATTCTGGCGTATACTTGACAGGGCTAGGGCAGAGGTAGGCTTTGATCCCTGCGGCGACAAGGTTTTGATTCAGCTTTATCCGCTTAAGGGTGGCGGGGGAGAGATCTTTGTAACCAAGCTTGGTATACTGTCCGAATCCTCTGCAAGGTTGGTGTCAAAATCCGACAGAATAGCTATGCTGTCAAAGAAAAAAAGCCTTTATGCATTTGATACTCTTGAGGATATTATCCTTGCATCAAGGGCAATAATGGCTATTTCCGATAAGCTGTCTCCCCAGAGCGACGTATATACCGAGGGGGATAGATATTTTCTCTCTATTGAGGAGTATGGAAAGGGCGGTGAGCCTATAGAATTCCCATGTATTCTGGAATTCGGTACAGCGCTCACCGCCGATATTTCAACATATATCTCCGAGCATGCAACCCGTCTTACTGAGGGTGACGGAGTTGAGAGGTTCTCAAAGCTTTAGGTATTATTTTCAATATTGGACATCATCTCAAGTCTGATGTCGTGGCGACCGCCCTCATATTCGGTAGAAAGGAAGGCGTCTATAATGTCAAGGGCAAGGCAGCTGCCGATAACTCTTGCGCCGAGGCAGAGAACGTTGGCATCGTTATGAGCTCTTGTCATTCTTGCAGAATATGTGTCAGAGCATACTGCGGCCCTGATATTTCTATGCTTGTTTGCACACATAGACATACCTATACCCGTGCCACATACCAGAATTCCAAACGTGCCCTGCAGATCACACTGTATGTTCTGGCAAACTATGTTTGCAAATTCGGGATAATGGCATGATTCGGTGGTAAAGCTTCCGCAGTCGTCAACATCGTATTCAAGCGCTGTCAAATATTTCTTGATCTCTTCCTTTAAAGCAAATCCTGCACTGTCTGCACCGATCAGTAGTCTTCTTTTTTTCATATCATCCATTATCCTTTCTTTTTATTGCCTCACGCTCCAGCCTTTCACGCTCAGCCTGGGGCATTCTTAAATATGTGGGCGAAAGCTCTGAGTCGCTTACTGCCTCATTATTTTCATATTTTCTTTTTGCAACCAGCGCAACCGATGCTGCGTTTTCAAGAATAAGCAGCTCAGGTGTCTCGCAGAGATCTATTTCATAATTGGTAAGCGCCTTTTTTGCTACCGAATAACCGTCGCCGCAAAGATATATGGCTTGTTCCTTGTATTCTTCGAGCTCTCTTGCCAAATCGGACAGGGCAATAGCTCTATCCTCGGTGACTCTGGTAAGCTTCTTGCCGTCGCATATAAATGTTGCAGAGTATACCTGACCTCTTCTGGCATCCATACAGGGAACTATAATACCTCTAAGACCTCTCAGGTTTTCTGCCAGAGCTTCAATGGTGGATACACCAACGCAAGGAATATTTCTACCAAAGGCAAGGCCCTTTATAAGCGAAACTCCTATTCTTACTCCAGTAAATGAGCCCGGACCTACTGATGTAGCAAAAAGATCTATATCCGAGAACTTAAGCTTAAGAGATTTTAGCATATCCTCCGCCATTGGTAACAGCAGCTCACTTTGCGTAAGACCGTTGTCTACCGTACAGCATGATAGGATTTTATCTCCGTCCGCAACTGCCACAGATGCGGCCTTTGCCGTTCCGTCAAATGCAAGAATTTTCATCAATATCTATCCTTCTTTCATCTGCGTTGCCATCTACTCGAGAGATGGTAACATAAATTGCGCCGTCGGGAATTTCGTCCTCGATATTCTCAGACCATTCGGCAATACAGTATCCGTCTGCCTGGGTGTAATCGTCGTAACCGATAGAGTAGAGATCGTCTCCGTCACTGATTCGGTACATATCGAAGTGATATAAATTAACACGGCCTCTGTGTTCGTTTACTATCGTGTATGTAGGGCTTTTTACTCCGGAGATTCCAAAATGTGATGCAAATCCACGGGTGAATGCGGTCTTGCCCACACCCATTTCTCCTCGCATTGCAATGAATGCGCGCCGGGTGCCGCTTTTTTCAAGCCTTTCGGCCAGCATTCTGCCAATATCCTCGGTCTGCTGTGCCGATTTTGTGTAAAATGTCATGTGTATCTTCCTTTTAAAGATGATCAGTTTTTGATTTCCTTAAGGTACTCCGAGGCTCGGTCACCAAGAACAAACGAAAGCATTGCTTCATACTCGGCTGTTGCATTCTGCCTGTCTTTTTCTGTCATTTTCTTGTTTTTAACAGCCTTTATAAGAGTATTTTTCGGGGTGTTTTCAGGGTCTGTAAGCTCGAGAGCACTTACGCTGTATCCGTTTGCCTTAAGCCTTGCCAGGCGCAGAGCGTCGGTAATAGCCTCGCACAGCTTTCCCGAAATGTGAGGATAGTCGGTGATAAAGGACAGCTCCTTTGCCGCAACCTTACCGTTCAGATATCTGTGACAGCAGGGGGTAGATAGAATAATCTCCGCTTCAAGTCTTATAGCAGTATCAAGCACGATATCCGTTGCGATATCGCAGGCATGCAGTGAGATAACCATATCGGGTCTTTGGTCGGGCGCAATTCTTAATATATCGCACACCTCAAAATGCATTCCCGTGTATCCCAGCTCCCTGGCAAGCGAATCACACCATATAATAACGTCACGCTTAAGGTCGGCTCCGTACATATAAACACGGCGTCCCTTTATTTCTGTAAGATAGTGATAAACAGCAAAGCTGAGGTAACTCTTTCCGCAGCAAAGGTCGTATATTCTTATTTCTCCGTCATGGGGAAGCTTATTATATACGTTTTCTATATGTTCGAGAAATCTGTTTATCTGTCTGAATTTGCCCTGTTTTTTATCGTGAACACGACCGTCAGCGGAGCTGATGCCCAGTTTTTTTAGGAACTGCTCATCGCCGCTCAGTATATAATTTTTCCTTCTGTCAAGCGATTCTATAGCCTTCTCAAAGGCAGGGGAGTCTCCCTCGTGCTTTCTTCTAAGATTTTCAGCGCCTATAAGAGTGACCTTGCCGCCCTTGGATCTCTTCATCTCGGCATCGCCAAGCACGGTGATAAGGTTTACTTGGCTGTAATTTTCTATAAGAGGCATCAGCTCATCACTCAGGCTGTCCTCGCCAATATTCTTATGTGAAACTGTATCTCCGGGCAGAGAAAATTCCATTGCCAGAATGCGTCTGCCTCGATGAGAAACTAGTCGACAGGCTATTTTTGAAATTTCGCCGCTTCTCGGTCTTGAAAAAACAAGCTTCTTCAGCGTTTCTTTGGTAAATGATTTTGTTATCAGGCTTAAAAAAAGCTCACTTTCCATAATCAATCCTTCTTTTCTCTGCTGCCGATAGAAATTTTCTTTTCATTACCTGCCAGCAGACGCTTTATATTTCCTCTATGACACCAGATGATGAATATAGCGAGGAAGATTGTCGAAATAATAGTCAGAGTTGATACTCTACCCGCCTTAAAATGTGAGTACAGACAAACCGAAGCAGGGAACATCGCCGCAACGCAAATAGATCCCAGCGAAACGAAGCGTGTAAACACTACTATAAGGATGAATATGACAAGCAGTGTGACAAATACTATGGGCGAAAGTATCAGAGCCAGGGTGGCGGTCACAAGCACGCCCTTGCCACCCTTAAAGCCGTAAAATACAGGGAATACGTGGCCAAGCACTGCCGCAACTCCGGCAAGATAAAATATTCCGTTGATGCAAATGCCGCTATAGTAGCTGCCTGAAAGACCAAAGAACAATGCAGTAATAAAAATAGCCAGTGCGGTTTTAAGCATATCGCCGGCGAGAGTCATAATTGCGGCACCCTTACCGTAGGTACGCAGCATATTAGTAAGTCCGGCATTTTTGCTGCCGTGATTTCTTATATCTTCGTTAAACATTGCCCTTGAAACAATAATAGCCGAGCTTAAGCTTCCTAAAACGTAGGATATACTTATAGTCAGAAGCAATAAACCAAACCATATTAATTTCCGTACGTCTGTGTTAGAAATTTCAAAGGCATTGGTAAGAATACTAATAAGACCGTACTCAAGAATTTTCATCACTAAATCCTCTCATAAAACATTAAAAATATTATATCATTTTATTTAATTAATGTCAAGAAATATAGTGCAATTTTGGTATACCTGGTGTATAATTAT
>JAGCLY010000008.1 GCA_017646745.1 Clostridia bacterium | reverse complement strand
TATCCTCTTTTCTCTTTTTCTTAATGCGACGCGCTTCATGAATCAACTCCTCAAAAGCTTTGTTTGCGTTATGCAAGGATTTTTTATCTCCTTCTTCCGCATTTTTCAACGTATCAAGAAGTGCTCTTTGACAGCTGATCATATCGTTAATGTATGTGAGGTCACGGTGATCAAACCATTCCAAAAGTAGTTCACCCGAAAGCATCTCGTCTTCTACGGTTTCTAGATTGTTATATTCTTCATCATCCAAATCGAACTCTTGCTTTATTTCTTCCAAAAATGCCTCGCGTTTTTTTACCAAAAATTCCAACTTGCTTTCTTGTTCTAACATAATCGGTATCGTTTCTCTCCTCTATATTGAATTTTTTAGTTACTTTTTTCAAATTATATCATAATACAGTAATTAAGTCAACTCTAAACCTATTTTTGTTTTCAAAACCTTTAAGGTGTACACGTCTGGGTACATTTCGCCCTTGACTTTGGATTTTGATTTGTGGTATCATATTATTGTAAGGCTAAAGTTGCATTGAAATGTGAAAAATTACACCGCCTAAGACAAAGAAGAAACACTTAAATCGCATATTCAAAACGAGGTCAAGATATGAAAAAGAGAGAGAAAACGACGAGCATTTTCTTCAATGAAGCAGATGCGAATACCACCGTATGCACATATAACACCAAGCTCAAGAAAAGACTCTCGGAGTTTGCAGAAGAGTGCCCCGAGCTTTGTAAACTCGTAGCAAGTGATGATGACGGATATATGGAGTTTGAGGTCAACAAGGATAATTTTACTTTCAGGTGTATGAAGCCGCCGTCTGACGAAAAGCGTGAAAAAGCCAGGGAGCAGATGCACAAGCTTCGAGATAAAAGTAAGGAGTCGAGCGCAACGATAAGCGAGACTAAATTCATACCCAAAGACGAGTGGAAGCGACGCTTTGAGAGCAAAAATACGGCAAAAACTAGCCAAAAAAGTTAGGTCGAAATTTAAGCAGGAGAAAGGTGCGGCGTCATTCTGCGCCACCCCGCTTCTCATCGGACGGCAGTGCCGACCGAATTAACGAGCTTTCGGGAGATTTCACGAGCTTTTACAAGGTGACACTGTGGGTAACGCTATGGGTAAAATAACGCTATTTTTTTAAATTAGCGCTACGTAAAACGCTACGATACAGAGTTTTATCAGTAAAAGCAAGGAATAGACCGACGCTCCCCAAAACGCTATGTGGGTCAAACCGGAAAGGAAAAAATATGAACCTAAAAAATATAAAGGATAGAATAGCAGCTATACTCGCAGACAAGTCATCGGGTATCACTCCTGAGGCGCAGAAAAAGGTTGACGAGTTAGTAAAACGCATTGAGGATTTGCTGTCAAACAGCGACGGTGCATGCGATATTCCCGACGAGGTAATACAGGAAATCGCAAGATGTCTTGTGCCCGATATAATCGCATTCTTCGAAACCGAAGAAGCGAAGCGAGAGTTCGAGGCGTGGAAGCTTGAACAAGAGAAGAAAAAAGAAAACGAGGCGATGCCAAAATGAGCATCGCCTCGCGCTTTTTATGTGCAGTTAGAAGCAATATTGATATAAAAAACAAATCCGAACCACTTATCTGTTACGAAGTAGTTCGGATATGTTTTGTTTGGTGACCCGTACGGGAATCGAACCCATGTTACAGCCGTGAAAGGGCCGTGTCTTAACCGCTTGACCAACGGGCCGAGGTTTGGTAGCGGATGTCGGATTTGAACCAACGACCTGCCGGGTATGAACCGGACGCTCTAGCCAACTGAGCTAATCCGCCATGTATGACTTCAAGTCAAACCTCGCTTTGCTATTATATCATAACGTTTTATAAAAGTCAATAGGTTTTAAAAAGTTTTTTTACTACACTGTATTATGCTATTTTATCAACCTGTTTATAAACGAAATTCTTGAATATTTCGCTGCTTTGTGATATAATAGTATCAAACGCTGTGCCTTTGTGCAGAAAAGAGGTAAATATGCTTAGAATATTGAAATTTGTTTTCAAGGCTGTATCGTTAATCCTTTTAATTTTATTAGCTGTATTTATTTTTAGTTATTTCACCGGATACAAGGTATACCGAAACGTTAGCTATGGCGATGGCGAGCAGAATGTAATGGATGTATATCTGCCCAATGAGGCAAATTTGCGTGACAATAACGGCTGTGTTCTGTTTATTCACGGTGGCTCCTGGTCGGGCGGCGATAAATGGGAAGAAGAGGCGAGATGCAGACTGCTGGCAAGTCGTGGATATATGGCCGTTTCTATGAATTACACCCTGATCAGTGATGAAAATGCCGATGTTTACACCGTTTTTGCTGTGCTCGACGAGATTGATGCGGCGCTTTCAACTGCGGTATCCTTTGCCGCTGAGCGTGGAATTGCTATTGATCAGGCCGCTACCTCGGGATACTCTGCGGGTGCGCATCTTGCGATGCTGTACGCTTATTCGAGAGCTGACAGCGCGCCGGTTGAGATTAAGTTTACCTCAAGCATGGCAGGCCCTGCGGACATTTCGCCGGCGGTGTGGGGCAACGACCTTGCGGCACGTATAGGAACCATTCTGAGTGGCGAGGAGATTACTGTAGAGATGCTGGGCGATGATGCTGTTAAGGAGCTTTTGGTATCAATTTCTCCGGTTAGCTACATCACCTGTGACAGCGTGCCTACGGCAATTATACAGGGCGGCAATGATACTACCGTTTCGCCCGCCAATGCCGACTCGCTGATAAAGCATCTGTCAGAGAACTCTGTAGCATACGATTACGTTCATCTTAAGGATTCCGATCACTCTCTGTTGCAGAACCCAATATTACACCTGTCATATTACAATCTGCTTCTAGATTATTGTGATGCTTATTTTGACTAATAGAAAATTTTATAAACTATTGACAAGATTTATACCTTGTGCTATAATTAATAGCGTATAATCAAAAAATATAAGCGGAGGGCTTAAAAATGAAGAGAATCAATACTGTTGAAACTAAGGATATTGCAAAGACCGCTAATAACGGTGGCTGCGGTGAGTGCCAGACCTCCTGCCAGTCTGCTTGCAAGACCTCTTGCGGCGTTGCAAACCAGCAGTGCGAAAATCAGAACAAGTAATATTTGATTTTCAAAGGGCGTCGCATATGGCGACGCCTTTAGTTTTTTTCATAGCCCAAAAGGGTATTCAAAGGAGAAAATAATGGTACATCAGTACAAGCTTAACGGATATAATATAGTTCTCGACACTGCGTCGGGCTCGGTACATACAGTAGACGAGGTTGCATACGATATTATCGCTATGTATAAAAGCCACTCGCAAGAGGATATCGTCGCCGAGATAATGAAGAAATACGGTCATCTCGATGATGTCAACGAGGGTGAGATTGTTGAGTGTATCGAGGATATAAGATCGCTGGAGGCGGCTGGCAAGCTCTTCTCTACCGATATGTATGAGAGCCTTGCTACAAATTATAAGAATAATAGCAAGGTTGTTAAGGCACTCTGCCTTCACGTTGCACACACCTGTAATCTTAACTGCTCATATTGCTTTGCAAGCCAGGGTAAATATCAGGGTGACCGTGCGCTTATGTCCTTTGAGGTAGGAAAGCGTGCGCTCGATTTTCTTATGGAAAATTCCGGAACAAGACGCAACCTTGAGGTTGACTTCTTCGGCGGCGAGCCCTCGCTTAACTTTGACGTTGTAAAGCGCCTGGTTGAGTACGCAAGAGAGGTTGAGGGTGCGAGAGGCAAAAACTTCCGCTTTACCTATACTACCAACGGTATGATACTTACCGACGAGATGATTGAGTTCCTTAATAAAGAATGCCACAATGTGGTTCTTTCGCTGGACGGTAGAAAGGAAGTAAACGATCACTTTCGTGTTGACTATACCGGCAAGGGTAGCTATGACACCATTGTACCTAACTTTAAGAAGCTTGTTGATAGCCGTGGCGGTAAGGGATATTACGTGCGTGGAACCTATACACATAACAATGTTGATTTCACCAATGATATATTCCATATGGCAGACCTTGGATTCACCGAGCTGTCTATGGAGCCTGTTGTATGCCCTCCCGGCGATCCTTATGCTCTTACTGAGGAGGATCTGCCTAAGCTCTTTGAGCAGTATGAAATCCTGGCTAAGGAAATGATTAAGAGGAAGAGAGAAGGACGTCCCTTTACCTTCTATCACTATATGCTTGATCTTAAGCACGGCCCCTGCATTTACAAGCGTATTACCGGTTGTGGATCGGGTACCGAATATATGGCGGTTACTCCTTGGGGCGATCTTTACCCCTGCCACCAGTTTGTTGGCGATGATAAATATCTGCTTGGTAACATTTTTGACGGCATTAAAAACACCGAGGTACAGGATGAGTTCCGCTCTTGTAATGCCTATGCTCGTGAGGAATGTAAGGGGTGCTGGGCGCAGCTTTACTGCTCCGGCGGATGTGCGGCAAACTCCTATCACGCCACCGGTTCTATCGGCGGTGTCTATAAGTATGGCTGTGAGCTGTTCAAGAAGCGCATGGAGTGCGCTGTAATGCTTCAAATTGCAGACAACGAAGAATGACAACACCTATATATGATTTTGTAAGCGCCTATGCTAAAAGCGGAATTACAAGAATGCATATGCCCGGTCATAAGGGCAGGGGAGAGCTCGGCTTCGAGGCGTACGATATAACCGAAATTTGCGGCGCAGACGTGTTGTATTCTGCCGACGGAATAATTGAGGAGAGTGAGAGCAATCTTTCCTCTCTTTACGGCACTGCGCATAGCTTCTACTCAACCCAGGGCTCAACCCTCGCAATTTTTGCGATGCTTCATCTGGCCACCCGTGGCAGTGACAGGCCTAAGGTGCTTGCAGCCAGGAATGTTCATTCTGCTTTTGTAAGGGCATCGGCATTGCTTGATCTTGACGTGGAGTTTCTTTATCCCGAGAGTGATAGTCATCTATGTGAATGTAATATTACCGCAGATCAGCTGAGAAGTAGACTTTCCTTGGCGGAAAGCAAGCCTTGCGCTGTATACGTTACCTCTCCCGACTATCTTGGCAATATGCTGGATATTTCTGCTTTGGCAGAGGTATGTCGTTCCTTTGATCTACCCTTGCTGGTAGATAATGCTCATGGAGCTTATCTTAGGTTTTTGTCAAGGGATCAGCATCCTATAACCTTGGGTGCGGCTATGTGTGCCGATTCTGCGCATAAAACTCTGCCGGTGCTTACCGGTGGAGCATATCTGCATATTTCTCCCGATTATCCCGAGTATACCGATGGCGCAAGATCTGCGCTGTCACTGTTTGCCTCTACCAGTCCCTCTTACCTCACCCTCTCTTCGCTTGATTTGTGCAATGCGGCTCTTGACGGTGGCTACGCAGAGAAAATAACCCACACGGCAAGCATAGTGACTGAGCTTAAAGCTAAAATATCCGATATGGGCTTCGCCGTTCGTAGTAGTGAGCCATTAAAGATAACCATAGCCAAGGGAACCGATCTTGCAGAGCATCTCAGACAGAGTGGTGTTGAGGTGGAATTTGCTGATGATGACTACACGGTGCTTATGATAACGCCCCAAAATAATGATAGCGATTTTGAGCGCCTGATTTCTGCGCTTTCCTGCTATAAGCAAGTAGATGAGGCGGCGAAAAAAATATTTAATATCAAGCCTCATGCGGCGAAAATGACTATACGTCAGGCTGTGTTTGCTCCATGTGAGATGATTGCTGTCGAAAATGCATGGGGTCGCATCTGCGCTTCTCCTACTGTGTCGTGTCCACCTGCAGTTCCTATTGTGGTTAGCGGGGAGATGATTGCAGAGGACGACATCGCGCTCTTTAAGCATTACCGTATTGATAAGGTGTGTGTTGTAAAATAGCAAAAAGGACAGAAAAAACTCTGTCCTTTTTATATTTTTATACTGATTTCACCTGTGAAAAGCCGTTCGATATTGCCGTTTCGGTCTACCGAGAGTGAAAAATCCTCGTTTATATCAAGCACGGTGGCACTATAGCTTTCGGTGGACTTAATGACCTGCACATTTTTGCCAATAATAAAGGATCTGGCCCTGTATTCCTTGTATGTGTTATGAACGGGAGATAGGCATTCGCTAATGATTCTTGCGACAAGCTGTGACCTATCGGGTGCATTACCAAGCTGATGCTCAATAGAGGTGGCGATGTCGGAAATTTCATACGATATAGCGTTTTTGTAAACATTAATTCCCATTCCGACTACTTGATAGGCAATTTTGCCGTCAACTGTCATCTCTGCCTCGGTCAAAATTCCACACAGCTTTTTGCCACCCAGATAAATATCGTTGACCCATTTTATTACCACGCAGCAGTCGCACAGCGACTCTATTGCTCGGGACAGAGCCACGGCTGCCTCGGAGGTAATTTCTGTTGCATCATATCCGCACTCGTTGGGGTAGGAGAGAATACTCATATATATTCCTGCACCCGCCTCGGACACAAAGCTGCGCCCCAGCCTACCGCGGCCTGCGGTCTGTCTGTTTGCGATAAATATTACTTTTTCCCGATTTTCGGGATTGTTCTTTGCGTATTCCTTTGCCCTGGTGTTGGTGGAGTCTGTGCTTTCATAAAACACAATTTTCGGCGGTTTTACGCCGATTTTATTAAGCTCTGCTTCAATTCTTGCCTTTGTCAGCATATTTCCGCCTCCTTTTTTATTAAAGTATAACACCCTTTTTTCTTTATGTCAACAAAATATTTTATATGAGGACTTGACAATTTGAGAATAATAATCTATAATGTTTAAGTAAATATCTAATAGCTATGATGAAGAGAGTAGCAATTGGCGAGTCTGCAGAGAGGCGGCGTTTGGTGCGAGCCGTTGACAAACCCTTTGTGAAGATCACTTCGGAGCTGCATAGCAGAAACCAAGTAAGCTATGCCGTGCGCCGCGTTAAGGCATAATGAGATGTGCGATTTCTTCGCATAAGCTCGGGTGGTACCGCGATTATTTCGCCCCGACGATTTTTTCGTCGGGGTATATTTTTTGCATATTATTTTTTGGAGATACAATTATGGAAATCTACGAAAAGGTCTCAACGAACCTGAATTTCGTTGAAAGAGAAAAGCAAACAAGAAAGTTCTGGGAGGACAACGGCGTCTTCGAGAAGTCTATCGAGCTTCGTGAGGGTGGAGAAAACTACACCTTCTTTGATGGCCCTCCTACCGCAAACGGTAAGCCTCATATCGGCCACGTTCTTACCAGAGTTATAAAGGATATGGTTCCCAGATACCATACTATGAAGGGCCGTCGTGTTCTTCGTAAGGCTGGCTGGGATACCCACGGCCTGCCCGTTGAGCTTGAGGTTGAGAAGAAGCTTGGTATCGACGGTAAGGATCAGATCGAGGCATACGGACTTGAGCCCTTTATCGGCCACTGCAAGGAGTCTGTATGGACATACAAGGGCATGTGGGAGGACTTTTCCGGCACAGTAGGCTTCTGGGCAGATATGGATCATCCTTACGTTACCTATACCAACGACTTTATCGAGTCCGAGTGGTGGGCGCTTAAGAAAATCTGGGACAAGGGTCTGCTCTATAAGGGCTTTAAGATTGTTCCTTATTGCCCCCGTTGCGGTACTCCTCTCTCCAGCCACGAGGTGGCACAGGGATATAAGGCTGTTAAGGAGAGAAGTGCGGTTGTTCGCTTCAAGTGCGTAGACGAGGATGCATATTTCCTCGCATGGACAACTACACCCTGGACACTCCCCTCCAACGTTGCGCTCTGCGTTAACCCCACCGACACCTATTGCAAGGTAAAGGCGGCTGACGGCTATGTTTACTATATGGCAAAGGCACTGCTCGACTCGGTTCTCGGAGGTATCTAGCGTGAGGAGGGAACTCCTGCATACGAGATCCTTGAGGAAATGAAGGGTCTTGACCTTGAGGGCAGAGG
>JAGCLY010000065.1 GCA_017646745.1 Clostridia bacterium | reverse complement strand
TTTTGTTAAAATCGGTCAGTTCGCTGCCCTTGATGAGGCGGTTAATGCCGCTAGTGTGGGGGTTGTAACAACTGCGTTGTTCCTGTTTACCATCGGATCTGCGGTGGCTCAGGTGGTTATGGGATTTGTTTGTGATTGGAAGGGAAGAAAGGTTGCCGCAATTACAATGGCATCTATATGTACTCTTTCCTTCATAGGATTTTTTACGGGTGCTAACATGGGACTTAGCCCTTATGTTGTAGGCTTCCTCTGCGGTGCGTGTATAGGCAGCTATTATGCTACAAATGACATACTTATTATGATGATTGGAGAATCATCTCCAACAAATCTTAGGTCATCGACTATTTCTGCACAGTTTGTAGTTACTGCGGCAGGTGTGGTATTCTCTTATGGCGTCGGACTTCCGCTTATTACAGTGTTCGGTAATAGCGCCGCCGGAATAATATTGCTGTGCATGTCTCTGCCTGGATTTATCCTCGCACTTTTAACCTTGTGCACCAAAACCCATGACACAACCGGAATTAATATGGATACTGTAACAGGCCGTGAGTGGGATTAAAAGGAGTAATCTATGATTGTTTTTGAAAAGAATGACCTGCGTATATCGTTAATAACACCTAGGCTTATAAGAACCGAGAAAGGGGCGTTTACCGATCTGCCGACACAGACGGTTCAAAGCAGGGATTTTTGTCAGGTTGATTATAGTATTGATGAAATTGGCAATGTGATAACCGTTACAACCGATGTTGCTTGTTTTTCAATAAATAAGAAAAACGGTGACCTTTTAAGCGTAAATATTGACGAGCTTGGAGCTATCGTAGATTTTAATAAAGGTAGATTGCCAGGCACCGCTCGCACTCTTGACAGGGCAAACGGTGCGGTAAAGCTCGAAAAGGGAATTACCTCCGTAAGCGGAGCTTCGGTTATGGATGATTCCAATTCCTTAATTCTTAACCCTGACGGAAGTATCTCACCTCGCCCCAAATGCTCCGACCGATACTGGTTTGCATACGGTCACGATTACCTCGGCCAGCTTCGTGATTTCTTTCGTCTGACGGGAGAGGTGCCGCTTATTCCCAAGTATGCCCTTGGAAACTGGTGGAGTAGATACAGGGCTTACACGCAGGAGGAGTACCGTGCTGTAATGCAGAAGTTTATTGATAGGCATCTTCCTGTGACTGTCGCAACCATTGATATGGATTGGCATTGGACCGACGTCATTTCACGCTTCGGTGATAAAGCTAGGGCATGTAAGCCGTCATGTAAGGAAGAAATTATTTTCAACACGCTTCTGCAGGGGTGGACAGGTTATAGCTGGAATACCGAGCTATTTCCTGATTATAAGGAGCTTCTGGAGTGGCTTCATAATAATGGATTTTTCACCACTCTTAACATACATCCCTCACAGGGGGTTCGTTTCTTTGAGGATCAATATAAGGAAATGTGCGAAAGGCTTAGCAGGGATCCTGCATCAAAGGAGTATATTCCCTTTGATGTAACTGATGCGGAGTTCTTGAAGGCATATTTTGAAATATTACATCATCCCTTAGAAGAGAACGGTGTTGATTTTTGGTGGATAGACTGGCAGCAGGGAACTAGAACCAAGATTCCCGGTCTTGATCCTCTCTGGGCGCTAAATCATTATCATACTCTTGATTCTGCAAGGGGTGAAAAGCGTCCGTTGATTCTTTCTCGCTATTCCGGACTTGGCAGCCATAGATATCCCCTTGGTTTTTCAGGCGACACCGTTTGTACCTGGAAGAGCCTTGATTTCCAACCATACTTTACAAATTGCGCTGCAAATGCAGGCTATACTTGGTGGAGCCATGATATCGGCGGACATATGCACGGCGTGCAGGATGACGAGCTCTACTTGCGTTGGCTTCAGTACGGAGTGTTCAGTCCTATAAATCGACTTCATTCCTCAAACTCTGACTTTATGGGTAAGGAGCCTTGGAAGCGAAATTATGCGGTTTGTATGGTAGCCGAGGATTTTCTTCGCCTTCGTCATAAGATGATTCCTTACCTTTATACAGCAAACCACCGTACGTATACCGAGGGCGAGCCTATATGTATGCCTATGTATTATCGCTACAGCTGCCCGGAGGCATACGAGGCGAGAAATCAGTATATATTCGGCGGTCAGCTTTTGGTTTGTCCAATTACCAGACCTGCCGACAAGCGTCTTAATCTTTCGTATGCCGATGTTTGGCTTCCTAATGGAAGATGGACGGATATATTTAATGGCAGAATTTATGATGGCGGCAGATGGGTGCGTATGTACCGTGATCTGGATTCTATTCCCGTCCTTGCTCCTGCGGGCGCAATTATTCCAATGTATAGGTCTGCAGACACAAACGATCTTTCTCTCGACCAGCCCCTTGAAATTAATATTTGGCGCGGAAACGGTAGCTATGAGCTTTACGAGGATGATGGATTGTCCAACGATTATAAGCAGGGGAAGTCTGTTATTACAAGATTTGACATTTCGGAACAGGGCAACAAGCTTGGTTTAACCATTACACCTCCGAGTGATAATAAAGGATTATTACCCTCCGATAGAACCTTCTATATCAATGTGCGTGATATTGTCGACGGAAAAAGAGAGGTGGTTGTTTCCGACAAGCCTGTTGTTATTGAGTTCGATAACATCAGAACGACCGTAAACGATAATGCCGAGGAGCTTAAGAGCACTATTCTCACGAGAGTGCAGGGAAGCAATGACAGAAAGACCATGTCATATAGAAAGCGTCTTCCCGGTTTTGTTAAGGATGCTCTTAGTGAGTTTGACGCACTAGTTAAATAAAAATCATTTACACAAAAAAATCCCCCGTTTTCAGGGGGATTTTTTGATATTTACATCAATGAAAGCAAATCTTCATAATCAAAGGCCTCACCCATCTGGTTGTTGGTGATATTTTGACCTTCTATTGCAGGCTGGCTCTGACGGCTGTTGCCCTCGGAAACCATAACACTCTGACGTTGCTTTATATGATTTTTGATTTCTTGGAATATATCGGTGTAATTCTGGGGCATGGTCATTTTGTAGCGCTCGGTATATCTGTCAGGTGCACTTCCCACAGGGAACATATCTCGAAGTCTGATCATATCGGCACCGTCGCCAATACCCAGAGGAAAGACGTGAAGATCACCCTTTTGCACTCTTTCTCTTATAAGCGAAAATTCGTTACGGGGATCATCTGTCGGAGTGCCATCTGTCATGAAAATTAACAGAGGAGTATAAGCATCCTTTCCAGCATAACGCAAATCCTTTTCCATTTCATCAATTTGCGAAAGTGCTGTTCTTATACCGTCACCCATTGCTGTTTCAGGTGCATCGGCCGTGCATCTGCAGGAAGCGATGTCAACGTTAGAGCAGTCAAGGAAGTCAAATAAAACCTTTCCAAAACGGCTATAAACTACAATAGATATAGCCACCTTGTCTCTAAGGTCTTTGTCGTACTTCAGGTCTGACAGCAGGCTTGCAAGTGCATCGTTGAGCTTGTCGATTTTCTTGTAGGCAGCATAGCCTGGTTTTATGTCTGTTTCAGCATTGAAATGGAATACGTTGTGACCGTCGGAATAACCTTTGCCTGAGGTTCTAAGCAATCCTCCGTCTTCGATCCACCACTCATTCATAGAGGAACTGACATCTATGCAGAAGCAGATTAAAGCGCGCGGGTCACCGTTAACAAGCATGGAGCGTTGCTGTCTATAATATTCACTTGAATGATAAGCTTCGTTAGCCATGTTATTTCCTCCCTTCGATTATCTTCTTCCTCTGCATGAGGGGCAGCGTGACGGCAGCTGCATGCCTTTTTCTTTGAAGTATTCGGCTTCACCATTGGTAATGTTAAACCATTGGTAGCATTGGCGGCAGGCACCCCTGGTGTATATACCGTTTCTCCATTCATTTTCTTTTTTGCTTTCGTTGATCAGATCGTGAAAACAGTTTTTGCACACATTCTTTTTAAGATTGCGTTTTCTGTCGGTATATTCCTGCATTTGATATACGGGTACGTCGGTTCCGCATCTCGAACATTTAACACTGTGTTTTTTACAGGAATGACACCATTTCTGTCCGTTCCAATCAAAATTAAGTCGACCGATTTCGTGAATAATTTTAGTTTGATTTGTATAATAGAAGGTTTTGCCACAGGACTTGCAGTTAAAGGATGCGTCCGATTGATCGACTGCGCAAGGCAGACAAACCCTGTATCCCCTATCCCAGATATTAATTTTTTCGTTCTGGATTTTGATGTTCCTAAGGAAATAAAAGGTTGGGTGCTCTTGATTGCAAATTCTGCATCTTGCAAATTCTCGTTTATCATCACGTCTGAAGGTTCGTGGCATCAGGGATCTGGATTCGGAATTTTCATCAAGGCTAAGATGCCTTCCGAATTCTTCTACTGCAAATGCCCATTCGTAATCCTTTAGTCTTGAGCCGGGCTTGGAAAAGTCACCATTCGCATGGAACGTATGATAGAATTTGCTGCACATTTTGAATGGCAAATGATCCCATACGATTTGCCATGCTCCGCTGGGTTTTTCCGCATCGGCTGAGCGACGTGCTTCACCGCCAAGGCTAAAGGGGAAGGACATGTCCTTTATGCTTTCATAGCTGTCGACGCGTCTTTTTTTCGCGTAGGGATATTTACCGGGCATCATAAGCATGAAGGTAAGCAGTGCAATCTGATAGTTTTCTTCATCCTTGTTGAACAAACGGGGCTTTTGCTGCTCTGACAAAAGTTCCGGGGGAGTAAACGTTACATTTCTTGACAGGGTGGGATAACCCTCAATCTGCCAGCTATCTGTATCTACAAAGTACACCTCGGTGGGATTTACGATATATACAGAGGCGGGATTGAAGCATCCAAAGCGTATGCCTAACTTTTGTAATTTGCATATAGTGTCGAGAATTGTGTGTGAAACCGTGCATATATCTCTCTTGTCCCAGGTGGGGAAGAACTGCTTGATCGCAGCGGTTCCGCTTAACACAGATTTGCTGAGCTGAACTCCCGAGCAAGAGGGAACAAGAATTCCCACAAATTCTCCATATGAGTTTGTAAGCAGAGCTTTTGGCCAACATACACCCTTGATGTCAACGTTTTCCTTGACCATTCTCTTTGCCTTGTTTTCAAAAAGATCAATTTGCAGTGCTTTCTGAGTGTAAATTTTTGCAAACAGTTCTCTATTATCGGTTGAATATGTAATAGAAGAATGATCTGACATAATAGGTGCGCCGAGAGTGAATAGGCGAGTCTTATCGGCGGAAAAAACCTGTTGTCCTTGACAGGGAATTATGTAAGGAACACGCTCGGATTTTGCTATCGGAGCAAAGCTATTAGCAGGGGTGAAAATTTTGGGTGATTCAAATTTTCTTTTTCTTTGTTCCTGGGGTCTTCTGTTGTTATCATTATTCGAGAAGGTATTAGTATCGTTGCCGATATCTTTTTGTATGTTATTAGGTTTATCGAAATAATTCATATGTATCTCCTCTGGTAATTACAAATATTTAGTAACGACTTTGTCGATTAATTCTCTTGTGTTAACGGATATGCTGTCTCCGTTGTAGCATCTTCGGTGCATCACATCAACCAAACGGCGTAGATGAACTAAGGCATTTTCGTTTCCTGTATTCGCCCTCATAACATAATAAATAATCAATGATCTTGCAATGTTTTCATCGCCGGTGTAGCCCAAAATCTCCTCGGCCTCTAATACCCAATTGCCTTTGATAAATTCGTTTTTGTTTTCTGCGGCCATTTTTTTATATTGGATATACAGTCTTTCGATATATGCATTGTTATAAAAATGTTTTATCCAGTCGACAACGGCTTCGTTGGAGGTCAAAGCGGTTTTGCCACCGAAGATGGGGTGTAGAGAAGCTGCCTTTATAAAATCAAAATCATCTAAAACTAGCAACCTTGAGGCCTGTTCACCACCGTGAAGCTTGTACATAATAGAACTGTGAAATGCACTGACTTCGTCATACAGATAACTGAAAGAACCGTCCTTGCGGTATCTGGAAATCTGACCGTCAAATGCATTTTGGATATTCTTATCTACAACCAGTATAAACATCGGCGTAGTGGCCACAATGGTTGGAGTTTCTTCAAATTTACCATAGGGATGTGTCTGGGGATGAAAATAGGCTTTAATTTTTCGTCCCGGATAAAGATCGCACCTCTTTATGTATTCGTATAAATCATGTGCATATCTTTCGCTACCGGTATTTTCATTTCCGTAGTATGCTATAAATATGTCAAATTTTTCGTTTGCTGTCATAGTTAAACCCAATCTACATAAAATTAGCTTTTGTTGTATATTTTTACATAATAATTATACCGATTTTATATGTTTTTGTCAAGTTCATATATAACAAATACATAATTTTATCCTGTAAAGAGGGAAAATTTTATATATAATAAACATTGTCAGCGTTTTTGTAAAACCTAATTAACCATATCATCAATGCAGAGCATTGTACATCATCATTACGGAGTTCTAATATATGCTAAGTCGTGATGATATACCATTACTTCGTAATGAAAAAAATGACTGTAATTTTGTAAAAAAATACAGCCATTTTTTTGGTGCGGGTAACAGGTAAGCGAGGCAAAAACAGTTGATAACTGTTTTTGGCGAAGTGCCCGAGTAAGGCAAGGAGTATCAGAAGTGAGGCGTGCCTCGCGCGTGAGACGACTATGCTTACGAGCCGTCAGAGAAGCTGGAATTGCAAAGCAATTCACAGTGTTCGACTCAGTTACCCCAAAGGAAAAAGCAGCCCCCAAAGAGGACTGCTCGTGGTGCGGGTAACAGGAGTCGAACCTGCACGTGTAAACACCAGATCCTAAGTCTGGCGCGTCTGCCAATTCCGCCATACCCGCATAACATTTTATATTCTACCATACCGAATTATGAAAGTCAATAATATAAAAAAATAAATCTCAAAAAGTTTTAAAAAACTATTGATTTTTTTCGTTGGTTATGTTATAATACTTCAGGAAAAATGTGATCGTATGTAAAGTGAACTCTGATGGACCCTCTCAGCCTCAGAAATAGCAGAGCGTAGATTGCTTAAAATTTAAAGGAGATTTAAAATGGCAAATATTAAGTCCGCTAAGAAGCGTATCCTTGTTAACCGTACCAAGGCACTCCAGAACCAGATGGTTAAGAGCCAGCTCAAGACCGTTATCAAGAAGTTCAACGCTGCAGTAGAGGCAGGCGACAAGACCGCTGCTTCCGAGCTTTACAGACTTGCTGTTAAGAAGGTAGACCAGGCAGTTGCTCACGGTATCCTTCACAAGAACAACGCGGCTCACAAGAAGTCCGAGTTCACCAAGAAGTTTAACGCAATGGCATAATTTATTATATTAAAGTCCGCCTTAACCCAGCGGACTTTTTTATTTTTTGTGCGTTTTGTGACTTGGTCACCATACAAAAAATAAATACTTGACTAATTATTATATGTATGATAAAATAATTATAGAAATAAATTAATCTCCCGAAAGGAGGAAAAACATGAGTAATAACAGAAATTACGAACATTTAAGTCGTGAGATCTCGGAGCGTATAAGATATGACAGAGAGCATGGCACTCGCCCCAATTTTGCCGCAGACGGTAGCAAGGCGCTGAGACGCGATATGTCATCGGATAAGGAATCAGCATGGCGTCCTGCATATCTTCGTGACGTAGACAAGATACTTCACAGCCCATACTATAATAGATATACCGACAAGACGCAGGTATTCTCCTTCTATAAAAATGATGATATTACCAGACGTGCATTACACGTTCAGCTGGTATCGCGTACTGCCCGTACTCTTGGTGCGGTCCTTGGACTTAACACCGATCTTATTGAGGCTATTGCACTGGGTCATGATATCGGTCATACACCGTTTGGACACGCAGGAGAAAGATATATCAGCGAGGTATATCATGCCGAGACCGGAAGATACTTTAACCATAACGTGCATTCGGTAAGAGTTCTTGATGGTATTTTTGATCATAATATTACTCTTGATACCCTTGACGGTATAATCGGTCATAACGGCGAGTTTGAGATGGATGAATATCGCCCGGCATTTCTTGAGGGCTTTAAGGCATTTGACGAAATGGTTGAGAGCTGTTACGTAGACGAGTCCAATATTATCAAAATCATTCCTTCTACTCTTGAAGGATGTGTTGTGCGTGTTTCCGATATTATTGCATACCTTGGCAAGGATCGTCAGGATGCAGAGCGCGCCGGTCTTATTGATTCCTCGCATGATATTGGTGATGCGGGTATTGGTACGATCAATTCTGATATAATGAATAACCTTATGGTTAATATTATTGAAAACAGCTATGGCAAGCCTTATATCAAGCTTGACGAAGAGCATTATCAGAGCATGAGCAAGGCAAAGCGCGATAATTATGCCCAAATTTATAAGAAGGATAATGTTGCAAGCGTTCTTGATGAAACGGTTAGACCTATGATGCACAAGATGTATTACCAGCTTCTTAACGATCTTAAGGCGGGGAAAAAATCTTCACCGATCTACAAGCATCACGTTGATTTTGTTCTCAATAATCATTATGCTCACAGTATGCCGTATATGGAAACCGAGCCTAATCAGATAGTTGTTGACTATATCGCATCTATGACCGACGATTACTGCACCGAGCTGTATAAATTCCTGTTCCCCAGTAGCAACGTTGATATTAAATATCACGGCTACTTTGAGGATCTTGAAGCACCTAAAATATAAACCTTAAAGCCGGTGTGCAATAGTAGTTCTATTGCTGACTGGCTTTATACTAACAAGTATGGGAGGTTAAAAAATGAAAAAAATTACTTACTGCATTGTTATTAGTTTCTTTTTGCTTATGTTTGTTAGTAGGATGCAACGGATTCTGTGACTTCTATAGTGTAAAAGTTACAGGTTCTAAAAACTCATTAATGAAGCCGATAATGCCAACCTATAGAGCGGGTACGGTCGTTGAAATTAAAGCTTATCCCGTTACTGATGTATCATTGCATGTATTTGTTAATGACGAGCAAATCCCGATGAGCCATTTTGATTCGGATTATTGGGGATATGAATTTGTAATGCCCGAGGAAAATGTAACAATACATTTAACATACGACAGGTTTTATGGCAGGGATGAGTTTGGCTTCGATGAGTTGTATGGATATATGATGTATCTTAAGCACCATGAAAATGATATTAACAAGATCTGTATAAAAACTTACAACCTTGATGAGAAGTACAGTTTTGTTGAAAACAGATATTCCTCAAATAAGACCGATATTGACAATTTTAAGGCTATATTTAATCAGCGACTTATTAAAATTGAAAACGACGCTACCATTGATACGTCTTACAGAAAATCATATTCATTCTATTATGAGGATTATGAATTTGGAGAATTATATTTCTACGATCAATACTATCATTGGAATGATTTTTCTTCCTACCAACTTTTTAGATTTTTAGATTCTAATTACGTGTTACCCACAATAGAAGATCCTGATTTTATTACATATTCATTTATTTACGACGGTCGTAGCGGTGATGTTAAAAAATACGGCGATCCTGCTTTTTCGATCAGGTATTATTCAAGTGACTCTGTGGAGTTTGTTCCATATGAAGGCGAAGAAATTCACATTGATCCTACATTTTATTTGGACAGCAGATATGGAAAAATAAACCTTTTGACACCAACAATTTTTGAGTTGAACGGTGAATACTATGAAATTGTTTCAAATACAGCATACTGGGCGTACAACTATTGTAATTTAGGGGATTAGATTACAAATAATAAAACGATCAATACAGATACTCTATTTGTTGAGTTTAACCGGTTTTTTAAACAACCTTTTGTGAAGTGAACTTCAAATAATCACTTCATCAGAAGGTTGTTTTTATTTAGTTTTTTCAAAAAGATAGTAATAATTGACAAATGTATTTAATTATGCTATAATATTCATATATAAAAAGTGAGGTGTAGGTAAATGAAAAAAATAATTGCATTAATATTATTTTTAATGTTATTTCTTACCGGTTGTGAGACATTTTCTGAAGGATTTTTAGGTAATCTTTTGCCTGATCATTCCGTGAATATGGATGGTTCCGATTCTTCAAGTGTTGAGGACAATCAGCCCGAGAACAATCAGCCCGAGAACAATCAGCCCGAGGACAATCAGCCCGAGGACAACCAGCCTGAGAACAATCAGCCTGAGAACAATCAGCCTGAGGACAACCAGCCTGAGAACAACCAGCCTGAAAACAATCAGCCCGAGGACAACCAGCCTGAGAATAATCAACCCGAGACACCCGAAATTAATCATAATTATAAGTCAACGGTTACTGCACCGACCTGTACTAACGCGGGATATACTACATATACATGCTCTGAATGTGGTGACTCTTATGTATCAGACGAGGTTGCAGCTCTTGGTCACAGCTACAAGAGTGTTGTGACCGCGGCTTCATGCATGAATGCAGGTTACACAACCTATACATGCTCTGTGTGCAGCGATTCTTACACGGCAAATGAGGTTGCAGCTCTCGGACACAGCTACAAGAGTGTTGTGACCGCGGCTACATGCGTGAATGCAGGTTACACAACCTATACATGCTCTGTATGTAACGACTCCTACGTAGCAGATGAGACTGTAGCTCTTGGACATAACTACAAGACAACTGTTACAGCTGCTACTTGCGATAAGAATGGTTATACAACATATACATGCTCGATATGTAGCAATTCCTATACTGCAGATGAGGTTGTAGCCACCGGACACAGCTACAAGACAACCGTTACGGCGGCTACTTGTGTAAATGATGGATATACAACATATATATGTACAGTATGTACATACTCTTACACAGGTAATACTGTTTCTGCTCTTGGACATGCTTGGGTAGATGCTACAACTGAGGCACCCAAGACTTGTACTACATGTGGTACAACTGAAGGCGAAAAGCTTCCTTCCACCACTCCCGATTCCGGCAGCTCCTCCACTGCTTATGACAAGACTCTTTACGTTAATTACATAAACGTAGGGCAGGGCGATAGTATCTTTATCAAGGTTGGAGATTGTGATATTCTAATTGATGCAGGTACAGCCAGCTACGGTTCAACTGTTTCCAATTATTTGAAGAATCAGAGTGTTGATGACATTGAGCTCATGATAAATACCCATCCCGATTCCGATCATTGCGGTGGTCTTACTCAGGTTCTCAAGGATCACGTGGTTGAGCAGGTTTGGATCTCAAAGGATACAAGCAAAACCACAGCTGCATATAAAAACTTTACTTCTGCGGTAACGAGTGAGGGCTTAACAGCTAAAAAGCCAAATGTAGGTACCGTATTCACGTACGAATATTTAACTATTACTGTTCTTTATTCTGCTGTTGGCTCGGATTCAAACAATTCTTCTATAGTAGTAATGCTTGAGTACGGAAGCTTCCGTTTCCTGTTTACCGGTGACGCAGGGGAAGAGGTTGAGACACAGCTTGTAAGCTCCGGCAAGGATCTTAGCTGTGACGTTTTAAAGGTTGGCCATCACGGTAGTAAGTATTCCAGCACAACCTCATTTCTTAACGCAACAGGCGCTGAATATGGTGTTATTTGCGTAGGTAGCAATTCTTACGGTCATCCTACCAGTGAAGCACTGACCAGACTTTCTGCTGCTGGAATCTCTGTATATAGAACAGACAAGAATGGTAATATAGTTTTCTCCACTAATGGCGCAACTCTTACATTACCCGGTGGTTCTACGGATAGCACCGGTTCCGGATCCGGTTCATCCTCCGGTGGTTCTTCTTCCGGCGGTTCGTCCTCTGGTGGCACAACTAATACGGATATATTTATCGGTAATACCGAAACCAAGGTATTCCACCTTCCTACCTGTAGCAATCTGCCTGCAGCATCCAAGCAGAATACCATGTATAACTATTGGTGGATTATAAATATTGCCGGTTATACACCCTGTGGACGTTGCTTGAAAAATTATAGTGGTGGCGGTACAAGCTATATTGCAAATACCGAATCAAAGGTATATCATTTATCTACATGTAGTTATTTACCTGCGGCATCAAGGCAGGAAATAATATATAGCACATCAGGATATACTCCTTGCGGACATTGTATAAAATCCTCAAGCACTATAAGCTATATTGCAAATACTGAAACAAGAGTATATCACCTTTCAACTTGCAGTTATCTGCCCGCTGCGTCAAAGCAGACTATTATCTATAGTACATCAGGATATACAGCCTGCGGGCATTGTATAAAATAAAATCATGATTAAAAAGGGGCGCACCGCGGTTCGCCCCTTTCCATGGGTTAAGAAAAAAGGACGCACATCTGTGCGTCCTTGAATTCTTAGTTGGAAAGGTAGGGGAGAAGTGCCATCTGGCGAGCTCTCTTGATAGCTACGGTGAGCTGTCTCTGGTGGAGAGCGCAGTTGCCGGAAACACGTCTGGGGAGAATCTTTGCTCTCTCAGAAGTGAACTTTCTAAGCTTAGCGATATCCTTGTAATCGATTTCGGTAACCTTATCCTGGCAGAAGATACAAACCTTCTTTCTTCTGTGGCCACCCTGACG
>JAGCLY010000064.1 GCA_017646745.1 Clostridia bacterium | reverse complement strand
CTTAACACCGAGACGCTTGGACTCAGAATCACGACCGTTCTTGGTAGAACCAACGCCCTTCTTGTGGGCGAAGAACTGTAAACTAAGCTTTAACATTTCGTATTCCTCCATAATTATTCGTGGCTATACAGCCGTACAAGTTGCGCTTAGATCTTGCGCTCGATCTCCTTAACGTCAAGGTAGTCATAATACTCCTCAACCAGGTCCATGAGCTGATAGAAGTAAGCCTGTATAAGACCGGAAACAGCGTACTGCTTCTTTTCATCCTCCTCATACTTAGGAAGGGCGGATTTTGCAATAAGACGGATATCTGTGGTTTTCTCATCGATGGTATACTCAACGTTAGAATGGTATGTCACCTCAATAGCGTTGATAATAAGCATCGTCATAGCAGACAGCGCAGAACAAAGAATGTCCTCGCCCGACTCACCGTAGCCGGTATGTCCCTGCTCCTCAAATCCGTAGTAAAATCCCTCGGACTTATAAAAAGTAATTGTAGTCATTTGACTTAAGCCTCGATCTTCACGATCTGGATCTTGGTGTAATCCTGACGATGACCGATCTTCTTCTTTTCGTTCTTCTTTGCCTTGTACTTGATAACGTCGATCTTCTTAGACTTGCCGTTCTTAAGCACGTTAGCAACAATGGTAGCGCCCTCTACATAGGGAGTACCAACAGAAAGAGTTTCGCCGTTTACGCAGAGAACCTTATCAAAAGTAACATTCTCGCCCTCTTCAAGACCGAGCTTCTCTACGAAGATAACGTCACCCTCAGCAACCTTGTACTGCTTTCCACCTGTTACAAAAATAGCGAACATGAAAAAGCACCTCACTTTCGTGTAAAATCGCTATCATAGGCGTTGGCAAATAGCCAAACTTCTCAGCCTATCAATAAGCGTCGATATATTATAACACCACACACGTGGTTTGTCAATAGTTTTTGGCAAAATAATTGTAATATTTTATATAATAATAATGTATATTCTCTGTTAAGGAAATAAGTGATTTACATCATTATTAAAACGAAGGCGCAGCACATAATGCCACGCCCTCTGTCTGGTACATAAAACTGCTATAATTACACAGTTCTGCCCGAATTTATCTCTTGAATACGATTATTCGCAATCCTCGTCGCAAGCTTCGCAATTACCGTCGCAAAGCTCAACATCGCCGATCTTCTCGCCACAAGCGGGACAAATAAGATCCTCTACGCTAAGAGAACCGTCGAAGCAAACAATATCACCGCAGGAGGGGCACTCGATCTCGTAATACTCGTCCTCATCCTCGTCCTCATAGTCCTCAAAATCGTTAAGATCGTCGTAATCGTCGTACTCATCCTCTTCATCGTAGAAGTAAACCTCTTCCTCGAGCTCGCCGAGGTCGTGGTCAAGCTCCTCTACGTACTCGTGAAGCTCCTTGTTATCAGCCTCAAGAGCGTTGATCTTATCTGCCATATCGCTGACAAGAGTAAGAAGCTCGCTGATGATTCTGCCCTCCTTAGAGGACTTGTCAAGCTCATAGCCTTCAAAAAGGCCCTTGATGTAAGCTGCGTTTTCGCTGATGCCCATAATAATTCTCCTTTGTTTATTCAAAATGCTCCCCGTGATGTGCGAGGAGCATTTCAAGTTATTTAAAATTAAACTCTTTCTACGTACTCGCCGGTTCTGGTATCAATCTTGAGAACCTCGCCCTCGTTGATGAAGATCGGAACCTTAACAACGGCACCGGTCTCAAGGGTAGCGGGCTTGGTAACGTTAGTAGCTGTATCGCCACGAACACCGGGCTCGGTAGCAACTACTGCAAGCTCTACGAATGTGGGGGGCTCAACGGAGAATACCTTACCCTTGAAGGAGGAAATCTTACACATCATCTCTTCCTTAACGAACTTGAAGTTATCACCTACCATGTCACGGGAGATAAGGGTTTCATCCCAGGTCTCGGTATCCATGAAGTGGTAAAGATCACCGTCATCATAGGAGTACTGGAGATCCTTTCTCTCGATTACTGCGTTCTCGAACTTTGCAGTGGGGTTGAAGGACTGCTCACGAATCGCACCGGTCATAACGTCACGGTACTTGGTTCTAACGAAAGCAGCGCCCTTACCGGGCTTAACGTGCTGGAACTCGATTACCTGGTAAACCTTACCTTCCATCTCGAAGGTAACACCATTCTTAAAATCACCTGCTGTTAACATACTATGCTTTTCCTTTTCTTGGCGAATTTTTTATTTTTCCCGGGGCATTTAAGGTCCGCCACAACCGAAAGATGCAACAAAAGCACAAATGCCCACACTATACGCAACTATTTTACACTATTTTAAGATAATTTGCAATAGTTATTTCAAATTTTTTTCATTTTTTTACAAAATTTCTATCAAATCCTTGGGAGAATGAGTGAAATTATATATTCCGTCCTTGGTAATCGCTACCATATCCTCGATTCTGCAGCCATATTTGCCGAAAAGATAGATACCGGGCTCAACTGTAAGAATCTCGCCGACGTTCAGCTTTCTGCCAAATCCACGGGAATAAAGTCTAGGACTTTCGTGAATAAACAAACCAACAGAGTGGCCGAGGGAGTGACCGAATGCGCCCTTGTACTCGGGAATGGCATCAATAATATCACGGGCAACCTTATCTGCCTCACCACAGTCGGCACCCTCACGAAGATAATTCAGCGCCTCGGTTTGTGCCTTGAGAACGGTGTTATAAAGCTTCTTGATCTCATCATCGGCTCTGCCGATAACCACGGTTCTGGTCATATCTGCGCAGTAGCCCTGATACTTTGCACCGAAGTCCATAGTAAGGAATCCGGGACGAAGCTTAACGTTTCTCGGCGTACCGTGAGGAAGAGCTGATGCATCACCGGAAACAGCAATAGTTTCAAACGCAAAGGAATCTGCCCCGCCCTTACGCATAGCGTATTCAAGCTCAACCGCAACGTCAAGCTCGGTCATATTGGGAGTAATCATACCGAGAAGATGCGCAAGAGCATTGTCGGTAATATCCTGAGCCTTCTGCATTTTCTCGATCTCATCCTGGGACTTGATCTGTCTGATAACCTCAATAGTATCACCGATATTTACAAACTCACAGGGGTAATTATCGCAGTAGTTGCGATATGTTTCATAGGAAAGGCTACCGCCCTCAAAGCCAATGGTCTTTATACCCTGCTCGGAAATAACCTTGGAAAGGAACTCCTTGCGATTATCGGGAGTAAGGACCTCAAAGGACTTGTTGGCCGAGTTAAGCGCCATCTCATAGTATCTGAAATCGGTTACAAGATATGCCTTCTCCATAGTGATGAAAAGAAGTCCGTCGGTAAAGGCAAATTCAGAGAGATAATGCTGGTTAAGCTCGTCAAGAACAAGAACCGCATCAACATTAAGCTCTGTCATTTTATTTCTAAGTTTAGTAAGTCTCATTTACTTATCTCCATATAATATTTTTTCATTGCAAGCGCATCATCGGACTGCGTTCCGGCAGATTCGCAAATAATTGTGGGTGAAAGATTGTGCTTATAAATTGTCTCCATAAGCGGCTCAAAGCCGGGGCCGTAAATCTCGTCCTCAAAGGTCAGATGACGCTTTTCGCCACTGTTTGTCCACTCAATTTTCGAGAAATGACAGTGAAGATTCTCTGCTACGTGGGCGCCGAGCGCACGGTCAATTTTGTCAAAAACACGGAGATAATCGTCGGCAGTAACAAAAACACCGCCCAAATCTCTCGCATTCAGATGTCCAAAGTCAACCACGGGAACGAATGCAGCGTCAATTCTGCAAAGCTCAAGCACCTCGTCAAGAGTACCGAGCTGATTGATCTTGCCCATAGTCTCAAGACCGATCTTAATGCCGTATGTATCAACGGCAGAGAGTGTCTTTATAAGTGTATCGCCTGCAAGGCGCATTGCTTCGTCACGGCTGATCTTTGCCGCCGAACCCGAATGTACTACGATAGTACCTGCGCCAAGAAGCTTTGCCGCATCAAGGCTTTGTCTGATGTAATTTATACTGTTAAGACGCTTTTCCTCAACCACGCCCGAAAGCGAGATGAAATAGGGGGTATGGAAGGACATTTTGATATTATGCTCTGCCGCTTCCCTGCCGATCTCGGCAAGAATCTTAGGCGATGCAGAGAGTCCGTTGCCTGCCTCATATTCATATGCATCAAGGCCGATGCTCTTAACCCATTTTGGTGCGTCGATGGTTGATTTATATCCTGCAAGGCGGAAAGCATCACTGTTACCGCCAGGACCAAAATATGCTGCCATTATTTCTTTCCTTTCTTGTATTTTCTAAGGAACGGCTTTTCAAGCACACGCTTAAACCGTGTGAAAATATCCTTTTTGTCATTGATAGGCGTAACGAGGATCGCCCTGATACCTGCATTATGCGCCGCCCACACGTCGGTAAGAATCTGGTCGCCCATAAAAATTGTATTTTCGGGAGTTGTGCCGATTTCCTTCATCATTCTTCTAAGGTTCTTCGGAAAAGGCTTTGCCGCCCTTGCAATAGCAGGCATACCGATGTTTTTGTTAAAAAGATCAATTCTCTTATCGTTGTTGTTAGATATGATAGCCGTCCTGATTCCTGCACGCTCAAGCGATTTAAGCCAAGCAATAACGTGAATGCCCGGTTCGGCATGCTCATAGGGCTCAAGGGTGTTGTCAACGTCGAGCAAAATTCCCTTCACGCCAATAGAAACCAGAAATTCCGGAGTTGCATCGTTAAATTTATCAAATATATATTCGGGTACTAAAGTAAATTTCATTTTTACTCCAAAACAATAGTTTTACAAATACATTATATCATAATATAAAATTTAAGTCAACAGAAAAGTTATGGCTGATATCTAACAGAACCTGTCATAAAATAAAAAAACACCCCACTTTGTCGGGGTGTTTTTCTATGGCGCGCCCTGGAGGATTCGAACCTTCGACCTACCGGTTCGTAGCCGGGCACTCTATCCACTGAGCTAAGGGCGCGTCTATTGGAGCGAGTGATGGGAATCGAACCCACGCGACCAGCTTGGAAGGCTGGAATTCTACCATTGAACTACACTCGCATTTGTTTTCAGCCTTTATATATTACCACATAAGTTTTAATTTGTCAAGTCTTTTTTTAAAGTTTTTGGCAACTTTTTTTATTAAGTCGGAGAGAATATTCTGCATTACCAAAATACTCTCTCCGCAGTAGTTTTTTCTACATTATTTTACAACAATATTAATAATCTTGCCGGGGACAACAATCTCTTTTACGATGGTCTTGCCGTCGATTGCCTGGGCGATCTTATCGTCAGCCTTGACGATAGCAAGAATCTCGTCCTTACCTGCATCCTTTGCGATAGCAATTACGTTGCGAACCTTGCCGTTAACCTGAATAGGCATTTCAATTACGTCGTCTATGCACTTTGCTTCGTCATACTTGGGCCAGGGCTCGTAAGCAATAGTCTCGCTGTGACCGAGAATCAGCCAGATTTCCTCGCCAACGTGAGGAGTGATACAGGACAGCATCTTAATGAATCCCTCTGCATATTCCTTAGGACAGCTACCGTTCTTATAAACCTCATTAACGAATACCATCATCTGCGCGATCGCAGTATTGAAGCCGAGAGTCTCGAAGTCATTTGTAACCTTCTTTACAGTCTGGTGATAGAGCTTAGTAAGCTTGCCGTCATCGGATTCGGTTATATTAGAGGGTTCGGTGAAGAAGTTCCAAACACGGTTGATGAACTTTCTTGCGCCTGCAACAGCGGTAGAGCTCCAAGGCTTGGAAACCTCAAGGGGACCCATAAACATCTCGTAAAGGCGAAGTGTATCTGCTCCGTATTCACGAACGATATCACTGGGATTTACAACGAACTCAGGGAAACGCTTACCCATCTTAATGCCGTTCTCTCCAAGGATCATACCCTGGTGAACAAGCTTCTTGATAGGCTCCTTAACAGGAGAAATTCCTTCATCGTAAAGGAAGCGGTTCCAAATTCTTGCATACATAAGATGGCCAACTGCATGCTCAGGACCGCCAACGTAAAGGTCAACAGGAAGCCAATGCTCAAGGAGCTTGGGATCGCAGAGTGCCTTATCATTGTTGGGATCAATATATCGCATAAAGTACCAGGAGGAGCCTGCGGAACCGGGCATTGTAGAGGTCTCACGAATACCCTTTATGCCGCCATTATCGTACTGCTTCCACTCGGTTGCATTCTCAAGAGGTGCCTTGCCGTTCTTGCCCTTGTAATCCTCAAGCTCGGGAAGGATAAGAGGAAGCTCTTCGTCAGGAAGGAACACGGTCTCACCGTCCTCGGTATAAACACAAGGAACAGGCTCGCCCCAATAACGCTGACGTGCAAAGATCCACTCACGGAAGTGATAGTTCACCTTTCTTCTGGCAACACCTGCCGCCTCAAGCTTAAGGGTGATAGCCTCCTTTGCCTCCTCGACGGTAAGGCCGCTAAATTCCTCGGAGTTAATAAGCTTACAGCCCTTGCCGAGATAATCCTGCTTTTCAAAAGCGCACTCAGAAACGTCGCGGCCGTCGATAACCTGGATCATAGGAATGCCGTGAGCAACAGCATACTCATAGTCACGCTGATCGTGGCTGGGAACAGCCATAACCGCGCCGGTACCGTAGTTAGCAAGAACAAAGTCACCGATGAATACGGGAACCTCCTTGCCGTTTACGGGGTTGATAGCATAAACGCCCTTAAGAGGACAACCGGTCTTGGTCTTATTAAGCTCGGTTCTGTCCATATCACTCTTCTTAAGAGTCTCGGCAATATATGCATTAACCTCATCCTTGTTCTCTACTCTGTCCATAAGCGACTGAGTGATCTTACCGTCGGGAGCAAGGACCATAAAGGTAATGCCGTAGATAGTTTCGATACAAGTGGTATAAATAGAGAAATCACCGCCGCCAACAAGCTTGAAGTCAACCTCAACACCGGTGGACTTACCTATCCAGTTGCGCTGAATTTCCTTTGTCGACTCGGGCCAATCAATCACGTTAAGACCGTCGAGAAGCTTCTCTGCAAATGCAGGCTGGTCGATAACCCACTGCATCATCATACGCTTCTCTACGGGATAACCGCCACGCTCGGACTTACCGTCGATAACCTCATCGTTAGAAAGAACTGTACCAAGTGCCTCGCACCAGTTAACAGGCATCTCAATGCGCTTTGCATATCCTGCCTCATAGAGCTTCTTGAAGATCCACTGTGTCCACTTATAGAAGGAAGGATCGGATGTTGCTATCATCTTGGACCAATCGTAGTCAAAGCCCAGCTCCTTGAGCTGCTTAGAGAAGGTCTTGATATTTTCCTGGGTAAATCCATTAGGATGATTACCGGTGCTAACAGCATACTGCTCGGCGGGGAGACCAAAGGAGTCATAACCCATTGGATGAAGAACGTTGTAGCCCTGCATACGCTTCATACGGGACATAATGTCGGTTGCAGTATAACCCTCGGGATGTCCTGCGTGAAGTCCTACACCGGAGGGATAGGGGAACATGTCCAACACGTAGTACTTAGGCTTTGAGAAATCCCATACATCGGTGTTAAATGTTCCGTTCTCTTCCCAATATTTTTGCCACTTGGCTTCTATATTTGAGTGCTCATAATTCATAGTCTTTCCCTCAATTCTTATTAATATCAAGTTTAGCATCAACCTCGGCTACGAGATCCGAGATATCAAGCTGACTTCCCTCGGGAAAATGTCTGTCGAGATTATAAAATTCACGGGATTCTCTATCAAAAACGTTGATGATAACGTCGCCGAAATCAACGAGTATCCAATTAGTACCCCTTTTGCCCTCGATACGAAGAGCTCCTCTACCTCTCTCAGACAGCTTAGCGTCTACCTCATCAGCAAGAGAAGCAACCTGTGTGGAGGAACGACCGGTTACGTTAATATAATAATCGGTAATGCTGCTCTTCTCTCTTACGTCAAAAAGCGCAACATTAATAGCCTTCTTTTCAATCAGAATTTTAACTGCCTCACGTGCAAGAGTGCCCGAATCGCAGCTCTGAAGATCTTTAATTATTTCCATATTATTACCTTTCTATTTTTGCCATAATAGCCTTACGAGTGTGCTCGGTTCTCTCGTGATAGCTACGGCCTCTTAAAACAAACCATTTAATTGTATTTTCAAGTGACGAAAGCGTCGCACGATGCAGGGCCTGAATATAATCATCCCTGCTCTGCGCTGCGGCGGCAAGCTCAAAGAACTGATTTCTCACCTGTTCACACATAATATAGGCTCTGCCATCCTCAATATAATCAGCGAGGAATATTATCTCGTCAAAAACCGACATATCGGGATCACCGCCCGTATGATTTCTGACAGCAGATAAAACACGCTCGGAGGCAAAGGATGGAAACTCGTCAGCTATAACAAGCGGACCGGTTATAGAGTGCCATATAGGTGGTGCGACAAGATCGGCCTCTGTAAAGCTGATATTATGCCTTTCAGCAATCTCAAACTGTTCTGCCTCGGAATATTCCTTGGAAATATCATGAAGCAGTGCTGCAACACGAAGCTCATCAATGCTGTCGGGAAGGCACAGCTGCCCGATTTTCACCGCCATATCCTCTACACCGAGTGTATGAACAAAGCGCTTTTCGGAAAGTCTGCCCTTCACCTTAGCACGAAGCTCGTCAATACGGTCATCTGTAAAATACATTACTTAGGAAGCTCGATTCTCTTCTTTTTTTCGGACTCCTTATAGTGCACGAATCTTGAACCAACGCAGGACACAACCTCGCATTCAATAACCTCTGCGATTACCGAGGCTGCCTCCTTTGCGGTATAGCCGCTGTTGTCAAGCACTCTGGCCTTAATAAGCTCACGTGCCTCAAGAGCGTTATATATTTGATTACAAATCTCCTCTGTGATACCGCCCTTTCCTATCTGGAAGATAGTATCAAGATTTTGTGAAAGAGAGCGAAGATACGCTCTTTGTTTACTTGTTATCATGTTTTATCCTTAAAAATTAGTTTTCCTCAAACAAAGCGCCTGCAAACTCCTTAGAGTTAAAGGGCTTCATATCGTCGATCTGCTCGCCCACACCGATGAACTTAACCGGTATGCCAAGCTCCTTCTTTATGGAGATAACTATACCTCCCTTTGCGGTGCCGTCAAGCTTGGTAAGCACAAGACCGGTGATCTTGGACGCCTCCTTAAACTCCTTAGCCTGGTAAACCGCATTCTGTCCGGTGGTTGCATCGAGAACAAGCAGAGTTTCCTTTGCCGCACCGGGAAGCTCACGGCCGATAACTCTGTCAATCTTAGCAAGCTCGTCCATAAGATTCTTCTTATTATGAAGTCGACCTGCGGTGTCAATAATAAGCACGTCTGCACCACGGCTCTTAACCGCGCTGATAGCATCAAATACTACCGATGCCGGGTCTGCACCTGCGCCCTGCTTGATAATATCAACTCCGGCACGGTCACACCAAACGTTAAGCTGCTCAGCAGCAGCGGCTCTGAAGGTATCTGCGGCTGCAACCACAACCTTTTTGCCCTGTCTTTTAAGCTCTGCCGAGATTTTTCCTATGGAAGTTGTCTTTCCGACACCGTTTACACCGATAACGAGAATTACCGACGGCTTGGTAGAAAGGTTAAGAGGCTCGTGCTCGCCGATCATACGGCGCAGGATATCAAAGAGCTCACGCTTAACCTCCATGGGATCCTTGATTCGCTTATCCTTAACAGTATCACGAAGCTCCTCAAGAATCTCCTCGGTGGTATTGATGCCGATATCTGCAGAAATAAGAAGCTCCTCAAGCTCCTCAAAGAGATCCTCGTCTACCTTTATGAATTTTTTAATTAATGAATCAATCTTATCTACGATTGCGTTTTTGGTCTTAAACAGACCCTGCTTTAATTTGTCAAAGAACCCCATCTAAAAGCTCCTTTTCTTTTCCTTCAATTTCGCTGACGTTCAGCTCTATCGCCTGAGAAATACCTCTCTGAGGCATGGTGATACCGTAGAGTCTGTCGCCGATTTCCATTGTTCCACGACGGTGGGTAATAAGAATAAACTGTGTTCCGTCGCCGAACTGCTTAATATATTCGCCGAACCTGTAAACGTTGACCTCGTCGAGAGCAGCCTCGATCTCGTCAAGGATACAGAAGGGCGTAGGATTAACCTTAAGTATTGCAAAGAGAAGCGCTATGGCTACAAAGGACTGCTCACCACCCGAAAGAAGTGAAAGATTCTTGATAATCTTTCCGGGAGGCGCCGCCTTGATCTCAATACCGGATGTAAGAACATCCTCGGGATCGGTAAGAGAAAGCTCTGCGTTACCGCCACCAAATAGCTCCTTAAAGGTTATGCCAAAGTTCTTGTTTATTGCCTCAAATGCGTCGATGAAGCTGGTACGCATCTCAACCTCAAGTCGCTTAATAATGTCAAGCAACTCCTCAGAGGAGGAGGTGAGGTCGTTGAACTGGGTGCTGAGGGCATCATATCTCGCCTTTACCTCAGCGAACTCCTCGATAGCACCGGGATTGTATCCGCCAAGGGCACGAAGCTTGTTTCTGCAGGAAACCTGCACTGCGGCAACCTCATCACGGTTCTCTGCAGTAACTGCAGGATAACCGAATCCTACTGCATCCTCATAGGTAATCTCATAGTCATCCCAAAGCTGAGAACCTAACTTATCCTGCTTTTCAAGCAAGGAAATATGCTTGTTCTCGTTTCTGAGGAATGCTTCATAGGCAACCTGACGGCTGGAGTTCTTTTCCTTAAGGCGCTGACGGATATTATTGATCTCACGCTCGAATTCATCACTACCACTTTCGATCTCAATACGCTTCTGCCTTAAATTAATTAGCTCTTTTTCAAGTCTTGCACATTCATCAGCATTCTCGGCACGAAGTGCTCCAATGCCCTCACGCTGGCTGGTAAGCTCAATAATTCTCGCTTCCTGAGAGGCTCTATCATTGTTAAGCTCTGCAATTCTAAGATCAAGAGATGCGATCATCTCCTCGGAGGAGCGGATAGCTCCCATAATCTCAGCCGCCTTAATGCTGAGCTCGTTTGCCTTCTGATTACACTCATCTCTCTTCTCGTCAAGAACGCCCATTTCTGCGGCTCTCTTGGATCTGTAACCCTTAAGGGCGGCTATTCTTTCAAGATTAGCCTTGTATTCACCCTCAAGAGCGATAAGCTCCTCGCCTTCCTTGGACTGCTGACCAATGAGACTCTCATAATCAGACTTTAATTTTTCAATGATATCGTTATTTGCGTTATATTTTGCATTTGCGTTGTCAAGCGCCGCAAACTGCGATCTTGCGAGTGTAAAGAGAAGCTCCTTTTCCTGCTCGGCATCACGAAGCTGATCACGCTCTGCGCTAATCGCCTCATCAATCTTGGCAAGTGCCTTTTCCTGGCGTGAAATCTCCTTATCAAGCTTCTCCGCCTCAGCCTTAAGCTCGGCAATGGTATTAAGTCTTGAAAGAATACCGCTGTCACGCTTTGTGCTACCGCCGGTAAATGCACCACCCGCATTGATAACCTGACCGTCAAGGGTAACGATCTTTACCTTATAGCGAAGCTGCTTTGCCGCCTTTGCCGCATTGTCAATATTATCAAACACAAGTGTGCGAAGGAGAAGCCACTCGATGATCGAGCGGTACTCACCCTCCGACTTGACGAGCTTGTCTGCCCTGCCAACATATCCGCCGAGCCTTGCAGCCTCACGGATTTCATCTGTCTCGCTTGCAGATCTGATCGCGCTTATGGGATAGAAGGTTGCACGGCCTGCGTTTGCCGATTTTAGTGCGCCAATAGCTGCCTTTGCAGTTTCCTCGTTCTCTACAACAATATTCTGAAGGCTTGCGCCAAGCGCAGTTTCAATAGCTGTAATATACTGCTTGTCAATACTGATAAGCGAGGAAAGAGGGCCGTGAATTCTACCTGCGTTAGAAATTCTGCCAGCCAGGTATTCCTTCATTACATACTTAACACTATCAGCATAACCCTCAAAATGATCGTTCATTCGCTGAAGAAGATCTGCGCGCTGAACAACCGTTTCACGGCGAAGCTTAGAATCATTAAGGGTATTAAGTGCTGTATCACGCTCCACAGAAAGGCCGTCTATGCGCTCGCTTGCGGCAGATATAATGCTATCCTTGTCTGCTATGCTAGCCTTAAATCCTGCAGCAGCCTTATCGCATCTGTCAGCCTCAGCCTTAAGTACAAGGGCCTCTGCCTCGTATTTAGATATTTCGAGCTCAATATCATGCGACTTGGTATCACCGCTGTCACAGGAGCTCTTTAAAACGTTAATTCGCACGTTAAGAGAGGTGGCATTTGCCTCCTCCACTGTCAACTCATCCAAAGCCTCCTCAAGCTGACGGCGAGCGGTCTCGATCTCTTTTAAAAGCCCCTGCTCCTCGGCAAGCAGCTCAAGTCTTGAGTCCATAACGCTCTTATGCTCTGCCTCGATCTTAGCCTTTTTATCGCCGTACTCGCTCTTGTTGAGCTCAAGCGTAGACTTAGCGGCCTCAATCTCATTAATTCTTACACGGCAGTTTGAAATAAGCTCGGCAGAATGAGTATAGTTGGTCTCTGCTACACGAAGCGCATTGTCAAGCTGGTGAAGCATATCGGTTGTTTCACGAATCTTCTCCAGCAGCTGCTCGGATGCAGCCTTGTTACTCTGCGCCTTTTCGTAAAGGTTCTCGTTCTGTATTTCAAGGTCGGAAATAACCTGATCAATGATTTCAAGGTCTCTCTTAGAAAGCCTGAGCGCTTTATCTGCGTCCTCAATATCCTCACGGATCTTCTTTGTATCAAAGAGCCAGAGCGATACATCTGCACGCTTTTTTTCCTCATAAAGTGCAAGACCCTTGCGAGCCTTTTCTGCCTCCTTTTCAAGAGGGCCAACACGCATCTCAAGCTCGGTAAGAATATCTCTTACACGGTCAAGGTTATCCTGAGTCTGCTTAAGCTTTCTCTCGGACTCTTCCTTTCTGTGGCGGTACTTGGATATTCCGGCCGCCTCCTCAAAGATATTACGTCTTTCATCGCTCTTCTTTGAAATGATCTCGGCTATCTTACCCTGTCCGATTATAGAGTAACCCTCTCTGCCGACGCCGGTGTTCATAAACAACTCATAAATGTCACGCAGACGTCTGGGCTGACGGTTAATAAGATATTCACTCTCACCGGTACGGTAATATCGTCTGGTAACTACAACCTCATCAAACTCCGAATCAAGTCGATGGTTGGGATCGGAGTTATCAAAGGTTACCGATACCTCGGCAAATCCCATAGGACGGCGGTCATCTGTACCGCCGAAGATAACGTCCTCCATCTTAGTGCCTCGGATATTACGGCTGGAAAGCTCACCGAGAACCCAACGCATTGCGTCGGATATATTCGATTTTCCGCTTCCGTTAGGACCAACGATTACCGTTGCGCCTCGCTCAAAGGAAAGCACGGTTCGATTGGGGAAGGATTTAAAGCCGTGAAGCTCTAATGATTTTAAATACATTTTATTTCTCCATTATTAATATCGAGTAAAATTCCATATTCCGGAATATTATCTGCCTCGCCAAGTCGTATATTTTTGTATTTCTCGACTAAACGAAGCTTGTTTCTTTTGTTCTGTCCCACGGCCTTTGAAAGGCTGCCACGTGAAACCAAAACCGTTATATTTTCATTTCCCGACAGATTATGATGGGAAAGTGATTTGCAAATTTTGTTATAATAAACCTCGCCGATAACCAATTCGCCAAGTGCCGAATGATTTGGCCCGGCAACGTAGCTCTCGGGATCGCTGAGATTCTCGCTGGATTGCAGGCCGATGCGAATAACCTCTACCCCGGCTTCTATAAACACCTCAAGCACAGCGGCAGAACGGCGCACGGCATCATCAAGCGAAAGTGACGTGTATTCACCTGCTTCGGTCATAAAGCAAAGCTCGGTATCACGAAAAACAACCGTGGGATAAATTCTTGCGCCAACTGCGCCCATCGACACAATAAATCGAGCAGTTTCAATCTCGCTATCTATGTCCGATCCTGGCAGCCCGATCATCATCTGACCTACCAAATCAAAGCCATAGTCAACTATCATTTGACAGCTTTTTAATTCTGCCTCAAAATTATGCCCTCTTTTCGTTATTTCAAGTACCTTGTCAGATGTGCTCTGAAGTCCAAGCTCTACAGTTTTTACACCGTATTTTTTTAAAATATCAAGAATTTCCGCATCTATATAATCAGGTCTGGTAGAGCATCTAATGCTGCTAACACGTCCGGAAGCAATATATGAGTGTGCAATCTCTAAAAGAGATATCATAAGTGTGCGATCAATTCCCGTAAAAGATCCGCCGAAAAAGGCGATCTCAACCTCAGCATCGTTTTCTACCGTTTCAAGCGCATCATCAATAATCCTGCGCACATCATCAGCGACAAAATCATCTACACCCGAAATAGTACGCTGATTGCAGAATACGCACTGATTCGGACAGCCGAGATGAGGGATAAAGACAGGAATATTTACATGCCTCATAGCATTACCCCAAAAAGCTTAAGAGCCATCTTAGCAGCCTGCATTTCTGCAAGCTTCTTGGTTCTTCCCGACCCGATTCCAACCTGATTGTTGTTTATGTATGCGGCAACGGTAAAGCTCTTATCATGCTCGGGGCCGTCTTCGCTGATAATGCGATATTCAAGCATTGCAGATCCGTCCTGCTCGGCCAGCTGCTGAAGTCTGGTCTTGAAATCCGGGCGCTGACGGGAGGGATTATTGATTTCCTCCATAAACAGCGACAAAACAATATCCTTGTATTTCTCGTTGCCCTGAAGAAGTGAATCGAGATAAACCGCTGCAATAAGCGCCTCAAGAGCATCGGCAAGTATCTTCGGACGGCTTCTGCAATCACTGCTCTCCTCACCGTTACCGAGATTGATATAGCTTCCGAGATCTATTTTGCGTGCAATTCTTGCTAATGTTTTCTCACATACCAACTGTTGACGCATTTTTGTAAGCGCCCCCTCACGGTATTTAGAATAGCTGGAATAAAGATACTCGCTTATAACAAGCTGAAGCACTGCATCTCCAAGGAACTCAAGTCGCTCGTTAGAATCTGCTCGCATACCACGTGATCTGAGCTCGTTTGTATATGAGGAGTGTGTCAGGGCGGAGTCAAGATATGAAACGTCCTTAAAGGTATAGGATAATTTATCCTGAAGCTCAAGCACGTCCTTTCCAATAGCCATCGTTCACACTCCTTTCTAAAAAATCAGTCAAAAATTTTAATTTCCTTGATAATATCAAGCGATCTTACCGCATATGCCTCGTTTCTCGCCTTTTTACCGCCCTTGATTTTCTTCTCAAAGGGGGCTATAATGCCAAAGTTAGCATTCATAGGCTGGAAGGAGGAGGACACGCCACCCTCGCTGACATAATGTGCAAGAGCACCGATCTCGGTTTCCCTGGGGAACACCACGGCATCTCTGCCGAGAGCCATCATAGCAGCATTCACACCGGCAACAAAACCGGAGGATGCCGATTCGACATAACCCTCAACACCGGTCATCTGACCGGCAAAGAATATTCTGCCCTCGTTTTTCACCGAATAAATATTGGTTAAGAATCCGGGAGAATTAAGATATGTGTTTCTGTGCATTACACCGTATCGGAAGAATTCGGCGTTTTCAAGTCCGGGAATAAGTCCGAATACGCGTCTTTGCTCACCGAAGGTAAGGTGTGTCTGGAAGCCTACTATGTTGTACATAGTTCCCTCCTTATTCTCACGTCTTAACTGAACGGTTGCAAATGCGTCCTCACCCGTTCTGGGATCGGGCAGACCGACCGGCTTCATAGGTCCGAATCTCAAGGTATCATATCCTCTCGACGCCATAACCTCAACCGGCATACAGCCCTCAAAGACCGTAAGATCCTCCTGAAGCTCCTTGTCAAAGGCCTTAAGAGGCGCAGCCTTGGCATTTATAAGCTCGTTATAAAAGACGTCGTACTGCTCCTTTGTCATAGGACAGTTAAGATAATCCTCGGGGTTGCCCTTGCCCCATCTCGAAGCAAAGAATGCAACCGACGTATCTACCGTAGAAAAATCTACTATAGGTGCCGCCGCATCAAAGAAATGAAGCTCACCGCCACCGGTATAGGCCGAAATGCTGTCTGCAAGAGCCTCAGAGGTAAGAGGGCCGCTGGCGATAACAACAATACCATCCTCCGGTATTTCGGTTACCTCACCCTCAATAACGGTTATATTAGGGTGATTTTTTATTTTTTCTGTAATATATTCGCTGAACAGCTCACGGTTTACCGCAAGAGCAGATCCTGCGGGAACCTCGGTAGCATAAGCTGCCTCCATGATCAGCGAGCCAAGACTCGAAAGCTCGGCTTTAAGAAGTCCAACTGCATTACTGGTATCATTAGATCTGAGCGAATTCGAGCAAACCAGCTCGGCAAAGCCATTACTGTGGTGCGCAGGAGAATGCTTATGAGGCTTCATCTCATAAAGCTCAACCTTAATGCCAAGACGGGCAGCGGCATACGCCGCCTCGCACCCTGCGAGGCCTGCACCGATAACCTTAATAGTGTTTTCCATGCTCATCACTCAATTACCGTCATTTCCTCATCACGCTTGTAGCTGCAATTCTTCTCCTTGCAGATAACGCTCTTGCGGCTCTTACGATAATAAAGAAGCGCACCGCAATCGGGACATTTTTCATTAAGAGGCATATCCCAGGTAGAGAAATCGCATTCGGGATACTTTTCACAGCTGTAGAAAAGCATCTTTCCCTTACCGTGTCTTGCCAGAATCTTAGAATTACACTTGGGACAGCATGCGCCGGTCTCGGTAACCTTCTGCTTAGTAAAGGTACATGTAGGATAGTTTATGCAGGCATAGAAGCTGCCAAATCTACCGTTACGAATAACCATATCACCGCCGCAAAGCTCGCACTTAAAGCCTGCAAGCTCGGGCTCCTTGCTCTCCTGCTCTGCAACATTGCCGTTCTTGTCAAGCGCCTTAGTGCACTTGCACTCGGGATACTTGGGACAAGCAAGGAACTTGCCGAATCGGCCGTTTTTATAAACCATGCGAGAGCCGCATCTGTCGCAAAGAACATCGCTCTCCTCAGCAGGAATTTCTATGTCCACCTTGTTATTTCCCTTGGAAACAGCCTCCAACTCATCTGCGAATCTGGAATAGAACTCAGAAAGCACTCCGAGAGTGGTGTTCTCCTTGTTTTCAATCGAGTCGAGCTTATCCTCCATAGAAGCGGTAAATTCGTAGTCGATAATCTCGGGAAAATGCTTACGCATGAAGTTGGTGGTGATCTCACCGAGAGGTGTTGCAACCAGAGATTTTCCGTCGCGCTTTACATACTCACGAGAAATAATAATTGAAATAATGGGCGCATAGGTAGAGGGACGGCCAATGCCGTTTTCCTCAAGGAATTTAATAAGCGAAGCCTCGGTATATCTTGCGGGGGGCTCTGTAAAGTGCTGAACAGACTCTACTCTGCCAGAGCGAAGCTCCTCATTCTTTTTTATATTAGGCAGGCTTAAAAGATTAAGCTCCTCGTTTTCGGAATCCTGCGCATCATCGCTAACATAATCGTAAATTGTAAGATAACCCTTGGACTTAATTACATATCCGCCGGTTTTGAATATATATCCGTTGTTCTCAATCTCAACAGAAACGGTATCGAGAACGGCCGCCTCCATCTGGCTGGCAATAAAGCGCTCCCAGATGAGCTTATACAATCTGTACTGCTCGCCGCTCAGCATTTTTCTGATCGACTTAGGCGTAATATAAACGTTAGAAGGACGAATTGCCTCGTGAGCATCCTGCGCCGCAGCGTTGCTCTTAAAGCTTCTCTGAGTTCTGGGAAGGAACTCCTCACCGTACTTTTCCTTTATAAATGCTGCACAGTTCTGCTGCGCAACTGCAGAAACTCTCGTAGAGTCGGTACGCATATAAGTAATAAGACCCTGCACGCCGCCGAACTGGGGGCCCAGATTAAGACCGTCATAGAGCTCCTGGGCAACCTTCATAATACGCTGGGACTGATATCCGAGCTGACGGGATGCCTCCTGCTGAAGTGTAGAGGTTGTGAAGGGGGGCGCAGGCTGTCTGTATTTAACAGCGTGCTTAACGTCTCTGACCTTAAATGTACCAGACTTTATTTTTTCTTCAACACGTCTTGTTTCCTGCTCATTAGAAAGCTTGATCTTTCCATTCTTGTCACCAAAGAACTTAGCGCTAACGCTATCACCGTCGCCAGTGGAAAGAAAAGCCTCAACAGTCCAGTATTCCTGGGGAACAAAGGCTCTGATTTCCTCCTCTCGCTCGGTAACGATCCTTGCTGCAACAGACTGTACTCGTCCGCCCGAAAGACCGCTTTTAAGATTTTTCCAAAGCACCTCGGAAAGCTTAAAGCCAACAAGTCGGTCAAGAATTCTTCTCGCCTGCTGAGAGTTTACAAGATCCTCGTTGATCTTACGGGGGTTCTTAATAGCCTCCTTTACGGCATTCTGTGTGATTTCGTTAAAGGTAACACGGCATGCCTTGTCGGTAGGAATACCGAGTTCGGTTGCAATATGCCATGAAATTGCCTCTCCCTCACGGTCAGGGTCGGTTGCAAGGAAAATTTTTGAGGCACTCTTTGCCTCCTTCTTCAACTCCTTGATTACGTCACCCTTGCCACGGATATTAATATAGTGGGGCTCAAAGTTATTATCAATGTCAATGCCCAAAGTGCTCTTGGGCAGATCTCTGATATGTCCCTTTGAGGCAATAACCTTATAGTTAGAGCCGAGATAACCTTTAATAGTATTTGCCTTTGCAGGCGACTCAACAATTACTAAATTAGCCATTTATATCTAAGCAGTAAATAACTGCGACCTTTCTTAATTAAATTTTCGAGAAACCGTCTCGCCGGGAAGCATCAAAACGAAGCCACCCATCTCAAGCTTAAGAAGATATTTCATCACATCTCTGAGGTTCATATCCTCGGTAACAAGAGATTCAAGAGTACAGCTTCCCCGCTCGGGAATACGCTTATAAAGACTAAGTGCACTTTTATCAAAGCTCTGGGGAGGCAAAACAGGCTCAGCCTCAATGCACGGCTTAATTTCCTCGGTTTTATTATCCGCCAAATGCTTTTTGATCGGCCGGGGAGCAACAAATATATCATCACCCGGACAAACTGCGCACACACCGTACTCGGTAAGAGTTGCCATCATATCGACCGTCATTCCCGTCTTTAGCTTAAAGGGATTGATCACCCCACGGTATGCGTCGATAAAATCGTTCAACACATCCTCTGCCGATGTGCAAATGCATGCCCCATTTTTAATAAGCAGATTGCTCAGCTGACTGGTCTTTGCGCCAACGTTTCCCGGCAAGGCATAAACCTTGCGTCCTTGATCGTTTGCATATCTGGCAGTTATAAGTGCGCCCGATCGCTCTGCGCCCTCGAATACCACCGTTGCCATTGACAATCCACTGATTATTCTGTTTCTCGTAGGGAAATTGCGTTTTCCCGGCTGTGTACCCGGAGCATACTCGGTAATAACGCAGCCCGCCTTTACAATTTCTCTTGCAAGACGTAAATGCTGCGGTGGATAACAGACGTCAATTCCGCTGCCGATTACAGCAACGGTTTTACCTCCGGCCGCCAAGGCGCCTGCCATAGCAACTCCGTCGATGCCGATTGCCATGCCCGATACTATTGTTGCGCCCGCAGTGGCAAGATCGTATCCAATGCGAAATGCATTTTTCCTGCCATAATCCGACAGCGCTCTGGTACCAACAGCTGCAACCGTAAAGCATTTATCAAAATCAGGAAGCACGCCACGGTAGTATAGCAAAACAGGTGGATTATCTATCTGACGAAGCAAATCCGGATATCTCTCGTCACAGTACGGGAGAAGCCCTACCTTATACTTATTGCAAAAGCTGTATACTTCCTCTGCCTTCGCAAGGCTCTTATCCTCAAGTGAGGATCTATCAGAATTTCTGAAGCCGATAACCGAGCTGATACGTCTGCCCTCAGCCTCGTATATCTCCTTTGCCGTAGCAAACTCACGGATAAGCTTGCCAAAGGTAGTACCCGACGGACTGCAGGCCAAAGAAAGCCATATCCAGTAAATCATATCCCTCATAAGCCTGCCTCCTGTCGAATTTAGTTGTTAATTATAAATTATTCTGTTCCCACATAAACACTGCGGCGGCAACAGAAGCATTTAGCGACTCTGCCCCCTCGGATATGGGAATGTACACGCTTGCTGTACACTGAGAGGAAATTTCGGTAGGAATACCGTGTCCCTCGTTTCCTATTATAAAGATATCATCTGCCGAAAGATCTATTTCTTTAATGCTCTTTGCTCCGTCAGAAAGCTCGGCGGCATAAACCGCCCTGCCATTCTCCTTTGCAGCGTTTACAAAGGAAGCAAAGTCACTAACCATGCTGATCTTTACGCCAAACATTGTTCCCATAGCCGCCCTTACGGTCTTGGGATTATAAATGTCAGCCGAATCGGCAGACAGAACTATATGCTCTACACCGAAGGCAACGGCACTTCTGATAACGGCGCCGAGATTGCCAGGATCACGCAGAGAGTATAGCGAAAGGGCTCTTTCACCCCTCGGAATGAAAAAGTCTTCCTTATATATTATATCCATATTACGGAAAAAGTCAAGATATTTTATTACGCTAATTATTCCCTGGGGCGCTTTTTCTGTAGAAATTTTTTCAAAAGCGCTATCAGAAAGCGTAATTATCTGACAATTAACGTATCTGTCGTCATGGGTAAAGGGGGCTAAAAGCGACATCGCCCTGTCCACCTTGCTCTCCATTACGAAAATATGCGTCACAGGCAGGCTGCGGCGCAAAGCCTCAAGCGTAAGCTTCTCCCCCTCAGCAATAAAGCTCTCCGCCTCGCATCTGCCTTTTTTATCGGCCAGCGATGCCGCCCATTTTACCGTAGGATTATTTCTGCTTGAAATTATATCCCTAAAAATCTTCATTTTTATCTTTCCTTACTTTGTTAAAAAAAGATCCCGGTTTACCATTTATACAACGGAAAACCGGGTAAATCTATATTAGAGAGCAGCCTTAGCCTTCTCGCAAATTGCTGCGAAAGCTTCCTTGTCGGAAACTGCGATCTCTGCAAGCATCTTTCTGTTGAGATCGATACCAGCGAGCTTAAGACCGTGCATAAGGGTGGAATAGTTCATGCCACAAACCTTAGCCTGTGCGGAAATTCTGGTGATCCAGAGAGCACGGAAGTTTCTCTTCTTCTCCTTACGACCAACGAATGCCTTATTACCAGACTTCATTACGGCCTGCTTAGCCATCTTGAAGTGCTTGGACTTAGAACCCCAATAGCCCTTTGCAGCCTTGAGGATGCTCTTTCTTCTCTTGCGCGTCATCATAGCGCCCTTAACTCTTGCCATTTTACATTATCCTCCTAATTTTCTTCTGTACCTTATTACTTGTTAATAAGGCTTCTGTAAGTAGGTGCAAAGCATTCGCTAAGGATAGCGCTCTTGCGAAGACCTCTCTTACGCTTTGCGGTCTTAAGACCGAGCTTATGACGATGATTGTTGTGGGACATCTTTACCTTGCCGCTACCGGTAAGAGAGAATCTCTTGGCAGAAGCCTTGTGTGTTTTAATCTTTCCCATTGTATTTCTCCTTTTCTGTCTGGGGCAATGCCCCATATTTTAATAACTTATTTCTTGTCGGGCTTAACGGGGCTGAGTATGATAGACATATATCTTCCGTCAAGCACGGGCTTTTTCTCGGCGGCACCAACCTCACGGCATGCCTCCTCGAACTTCATAATTACCTCGCGGCCAAGCTCGGTATGTGACATTTCTCTGCCCTTAAAGCGAACCACAGCCTTTACCTTATTGCCCTCAGCAAGGAACTTCTTAGCGTGGTTAACACGGGTATCAAAGTCGTGCTGCTCAATACGGCAGGAAAGCTGAATTTCCTTTACCTTTACAATTACCTGCTTTTTCTTAGCTTCCTTCTCTCTCTTATCACGCTCAAAGCAGAACTTTCCGTAGTCGATAGCACGGCATACGGGGGGTGTCGCATTGGGAACGATAAGTACAAGGTCAACGTTGTTGTTATACGCATAGCTACGAGCATCGTCGATCTTCATAACTCCAACCTGCTCATTGTCAGGGCCGATAACTCTGACCTCGGGAACGTTAATTTCCTCGTTGATAGGTAAATCCTTAGAATTGTTAGGTTTAATAGTTCTGTACCTCCGGTAACAAAAAAATGCATACAGAGAATCTCCGTACGCACACAATATTCCTCTTTGAGGAAAAAATGTATTAACCAAGCGCACCTCTGTGGCATGGTGAGAACGGAAATTCTACTTTATTTTTGAAGTTTCATTCAACTTCTATGGTATTATACCATTCCTCTATCCATTTGTCAAGTATTTTTTCAACTTTTTTTACTTTTTTGCAAATTCCACTTTTTTAACAAAGTTTTACTGAAAAAATTGTTAATTTTGGCATCTTTACAAACAGAAAAAAATGATGTATAATGATTAGGCTACAGAACATCTGATGAAGGTGCATCAATCTAATGATGATTTCACGGAGGCGGGTGTTATGGTTATTGGTACATACTGTGGCTTATTTGAACCGGTGCGTGGGGGCGCAACGGTTCTTTTTTTTATTTTTTAAAAAAATATTGACAATTACTGTAAAATATGATATCATAATGATATCACAAATAATTCATTGAAAGGAAACAAAAAAATGAACGAAAAGCTTTTAACAAACAAAAAGAACGGTATGCTTGTTTTGGTGCTTTGCATACTTGCTATACTCGGCTCGCTCGCCATTGTTATATGGGGCGCCACGTTAAGCACCGAGGAAAGTGCGCATCCCATCCTTATTGCAGGAATTATTCTTATGTGCATTGTATGGCTTCCCCTGCCCGGTCTTAAGGTGCTTAAGCCTCAGGAGGCGCTCGTTCTTACCCTATTCGGTAAATACATAGGCACTATCAAGGGCGACGGTTTCTATTGGGTAAATCCCTTCTGCACAGCATTTAACCCCGCGGCAAAGACCAAGCTTAATCAAAGCGGCGACGTAATGCATGCTACTACCGTATTTTCGGTAAATGAAAATGGCAGTTCAAGTAGCGTAAACGTTAATGTTGAGAGTAACAAGATTTCTCTTAAAATAATGACGCTTAACAACAGCCGTCAGAAGATCAACGATTGCCTTGGAAACCCGATTGAAATCGGTATTGCAGTAATCTGGCGTGTTGTTGATACTGCCAAAGCGGTATTTAATGTAGATAACTACAAGGAATTCCTTTCCCTTCAGTGCGACAGCGCACTTCGTAACGTAGTTCGAATTTATCCTTATGATGTTGCTCCCGGTATTGATACCACGGGCGACGGTATTGCCGACGAAGGTAGCCTTCGTGGCTCCAGCGAGGTTGTTGCAGAACGAATCCGTAATGAGATTCAGACACGTGTTAACGAAGCTGGAATTGAGATCATTGAAGCAAGAATTACCTATCTTGCATACGCACCCGAAATTGCCGCTGTAATGCTTCAGCGTCAGCAGGCATCTGCAATCATCGACGCAAGACGAATGATCGTTGACGGTGCAGTTGGAATGGTTGAAATGGCACTTGAAAGACTTGCAGAAAACGAAACCGTACACCTTGACGATGAGCGTAAGGCCGCAATGGTTTCTAACCTTCTTGTAGTTCTCTGCGGTAACAAGGATGCACAGCCCGTTGTTAACTCCGGCTCTTTATACTAATTTATGAAGGAAACCGTTGACAAGGCTAAAAAGCAGATTCCGCTTCGCCTATCACCAAAGCTTTATGATGCCTTGGCAAAATGGGCAGAGGACGATTTCAGATCTATTAACGGACAGATCGAATATCTCTTGACCGAGTGTGTCAAAAAGCGCGGAATTAAATTAAAGAATACAGAAAATGAAGAGGAGCCGTAATATGGCTCCTCTTTTCATCTGTAGTATATTCTGCTGTCATCACCGTAGACGTCTTTTCTGTTTTCAAGATAGGTAAATCCGTATTTTTCGTACAAACCTATGTGATCTGTCGCCAGATATACGCGATCAAATCCCATCCTTGCGGCATATGAACAGGCAAAGTCAATAACCCTACCACTATATCTGTGGCCGCGATATGCATCGGCTGTATAAACAAAGCCTATCCACGGGCATAAGCTCTTATCCTCAATACAATCCTGTCTGGTAAGCGTGCAAAAGGAAACAAGCTCGTCACCATCAGCCAAAATGAATAGGTCACCACCATATAAAAGCTCATCAAACCTATTCTGCTCTAAAATATCTGCCAGAAATTTAGCAGCACCCCAATCGAAAGATCTGATTTTCTCTTTCCAAAACTCTTTATTTTCTGCCCCGAAATAGCTAAACAACCTCATATAAAACTCCCCGATAAAAAGCTTCATTAGATATAATAATATTATCAAAATAAAATATGATTGTCAAGATAAAAATATTTTTAAAAAGGTATTGACAAACAAACTCTGTTGTTTTATATCCACAAGGTAATTTGATTTAAAGCACTTCAAAATTGATAGGAAATGTTTGAAAATAATATGTACCACTTAATTAAACGGGGAGAAAAAAAGAATGTATATTATATACATAAAACATGAAATACCAAATATCCAAAGAAGAACATTGGCGATTTTTTCCACTTCTCTTTTATCTATAAAATCTGATGGCGGAATATCTAGAATTACTTTCTTGGGTTTTTTATACCATAATCGCTTATGTTTGATATTTATGGGCGTCTTAAAGTAAAATTCCGCTAAGGTCCCTAGAAAAAGCGCTTTGTCATCTATTCTATCGTAAAAATACATTCTATAGTTTTTATATAGTATTCTATCAATCCTAAGTTCTTCTTCTATTAATGCATCTCTAAGTTCGGTAGTTCCCATAAGCTCCTCAAAGAGTTTATGTTGTTTGGGATCTTCGCTTTTATACAATTTATAGGCCTCTTCTAAAGGGGTACATTCCATTATAGGATCATCAAATAATATAGAAGATTTATAAAGAGTGAATGAGGCTCCATAATCATTACCATACGCTTCTCGGAGCAACATCATTCTATCCAATTTTCTTATTCTCATTTTATCTTCCTTGTAATTAGAAAGCATAGGTTCCTCGATTGGATCCTTTAAAAATTGAAAATACGGATTATGCTGACATCGCATACAAGGAGAACCATCGGAAAGAATATAGTTAATGCAATATTCACAAGAAATGAACTTATTCTTCATTTTTTATTTTCCCTCCTAAATATGTTTTATTCTATCACAAAAAAATAAAAAAATCAATATTTTTTCAAAAACTATTGACAAACCATACTTGTTATGTTATACTTGTAAAGCGATTTGCTTTACAGCACTTTTGAGGTGGTAGATATGTTTGAAAAGAATATGAGAATTGCATATCTGCTTGACTTCTACGAGGATCTGCTCGACCCACATATAGGAAACGTTATGAGAGCCTATTACGATGACGATCTTTCTCTTTCTGAGATCGCATCCGGCGAGGGCATCTCACGTCAGGGTGTTCGCCATCTTATCAAGAAAGGCGAAGAAGCCCTGGAGTTCTTTGAGAGCAATCTCGCACTTGCCAAAAGGCATGAGGAGCTTACCGACGCCGCAGAAGCACTTATTAAGCTCAGCGACAGCCTGGATAAGTCAAACCGCACTGACGATGCAGCAGAGCTTCGCCGCATCGCCGAAGTAATCACGAAAGGAAATCAAGATGTTCCAAAGTCTAACTGATAAGCTGGCAAACGCTTTCAAAAAGTTTAGGAACAAGGGAAAACTTACCGCCGCCGACGTTAAAGAGGGCATGCGAGAGGTTAAACTTGCGCTGCTCGAGGCAGATGTTAACTTTAAGGTGGTAAAAAGCTTTACTCAATCGGTTACCGAGCGAGCTGTCGGAAGCGAGGTTCTTGAGAGCCTGCTCCCCGCTCAGCAGATCGTTAAGATAGTAAACGAGGAGTTGATCAAGCTGATGGGTGGCGAAACGCCTAAGATCAACATCAGTCCCAAGCCTCCTACAATTGTTATGATGGTAGGTCTTCAGGGTGCGGGTAAAACTACTCACGCAGCAAAGATAGCAAACATGTACAAGCAGAAGAGCAAGAATCCCCTGCTCGTTGCCTGCGACGTATACAGACCTGCCGCTATCGACCAGCTTAAGATCGTTGGTGAATCGGTTAAGGTTCCCGTCTTCTCGATGGGATCGAAGATATCCCCTGTTGAAATTGCAAAAGCGGGCGTTGAGCACGCTAAAAAGAACGGCCACGATATGGTTATCATTGATACCGCGGGTCGACTTCATATTGACGAGGCTCTTATGGAGGAGCTGGTTAAGATTAAATCCAGCGTCAATCCTACTGAGATCCTGCTGACCGTAGACGCTATGACCGGTCAGGATGCAGTAAACGTAGCAAAAACCTTTAACGATCTTCTTGACATCACCGGAGTTGTGCTTACCAAGATGGATGGCGATACCCGAGGCGGCGCTGCCCTTTCAGTTAAGTATATCACCGGCAAGCCCATTAAGTTTATCGGTATGGGAGAGAAGATGGATGCAATCGAGCTGTTCCACCCTGACAGAATGGCATCGAGAATACTCGGCATGGGAGACATTCTCTCTCTTATTGAAAAGGCCGAGGCTGCATATAACGAGAAAAATGCAAAAGAGCTTGAGAAAAAGATGCGTGAGCAGACATTCTCTCTCGAGGACTTCCTTGACCAGATGCGCCAGCTGAAGAAGATGGGAAATCTCGATCAGCTTCTTGGCATGGTTCCCGGTGTAAAGGCAGGAGCACTTAAAAATGCACAGGTGGATGAAAAGCAGATGGATCGCATTGAGGCTATCATCCTGTCCATGACTCCCGAGGAGCGCTTAAAGCCCGAGATCATCAACGGATCTCGCCGCAAGAGAATTGCGAAGGGCTGCGGTCTGCAGGTCGAGGACGTAAACAGACTGCTTAAGCAGTTTGATCAGATGAAGAAAATGATGAAGCAGCTTTCCGGCAAGGGAATGAAAAAAATGTTCGGCCGCAGAGCGGGCTTCTAATTAACAAGGTTTCAAAAACAAAAAAATATATTATTCAATTTTTGGAGGAAAAGAAAAATGGCAGTAAAAATCAGACTTACAAGAATGGGTAAGAAGAAGAATCCCTTCTACCGTATCGTAGTTGCAGACGAGAGAACCCGTCGTGACGGTGCTCCTATCGAGGAGATCGGTTACTACGATCCCATGACTAACCCCGCAACCGTAAAGATCGACGCTGAGAAGGCTACCAAGTGGCTTAACAACGGCGCACAGCCCACTGATACTGTAAGATCTCTTCTTAAGAAGGCTGAGATTCTTAAGTAATCTCAGGAACGGTAAATCAAATG
>JAGCLY010000063.1 GCA_017646745.1 Clostridia bacterium | reverse complement strand
TACTGCACAGCGCAAGGCTATGCTCAGAGGCATGGTTACTCTTCTCCTTGAGTGCGGCAAGATCGAGACCACCTACACCAGAGCACAGGAGGTTTCCGCAGTATGTGACGAGATGATCACCCTCGGTAAGAAGGGCGACCTCGCAGCTTATCGTGCAGCTCTTGCTTACATCACCAAGGAAGACGTAGCAAAGAAGCTCTTCAGTGTTATCGCTCCCGCTTACGCAAACGTAAACGGTGGTTATACACAGGTTTATAAGATGGGTCCCCGTCGTGGCGACGGTGCTGAGACCGCTATCGTAAGACTCACAGTTCTTGAGTCCGGCGAGAACAAGTAATTCAGCTTGATCCTGATAAAGGCGTCTGTCGTAAGACAGACGCCTTTTTTATTCCTTGATAATTTTAGCGGTATAGTAAAAAACAAACAATAATCATCAAAATCACCGTGTTTTCAGGTAAAATTCGCCTTGAGTGGTAATCTTTTTGCATTGCACCCCTCCCCCCTCTTATGGTATAATTCTCTCGTAAACCAAAAGAAAGGAAGGTGAAAAAATGCATAGTAAAAGGATTAAGATCATAGCAGGTATGCTACTAATGTTTGTTTGTCTTAGCATTGGATCTCTTTCGGCAAGCGCCGCAACTGTGGAGTCAAAATCTCTCGCCGCAATGAATACAAGCCTCGATGATGACGGCAGACTGTATAAAGCTCTTAAGGGTATTGCTAACAAGGGACTGTGGAATTATAGTCGTCCTACTGTAAAGATCGGTAGTAGCACATTGTCTGTTCCCGGTGTAGTAATTAACGGTGTCAGCTACCTTTCCTTCAGACAGGCGGCATCTGCCATAAAGGGAAGCACATACAGCTATGATTCAAGTACACGAACGTCAACTATGCGTGCGCCGGGTTTGACTATCGTCGCCGGTGACGGATGCTACGTTACATACGCAAACGACAGAGTATTGTTTAACACCACGCCGAATGTGATTATGAGCGACGGCAGGCTGTATATTCCTGCAGCCGTGTTTGCAAAGGCTGTTGGTATGAGCGTTAGCACAGGCAAGGATAGTATAACCCTTAGCGGAGCTTATTCTCCCATACTGAGCGGGGACAAGTTCTATCGCAGTGACGAGGTGTTCTGGCTTGGCAGAATCATCCATGCAGAGAGCAGGGGCGAGCCTCTTATTGGACAGATTGCGGTGGGCAACGTAGTGCTTAATCGAGTAAGGTCTGCTTATTATCCTAATACCATCTACGGTGTTATCTTTGACCGTAAATACGGCGTGCAGTTCAGTCCCGTTCTTGACGGTTCAATTTACAACACCCCCGGCTATAACGCCACTCTGGCGGCTAAAATCTGCCTTGAGGGCTACGATGTTTCCGACGGCGCATTCTTTTTCCTGAATGTCAGCCTGGCAACCTCGTCCTGGATCCCTAGGACCAGACAGTATGCCTTTACCGTGGCAAACCACGACTTTTATAAATAAGGCATAAGCGTTCAACGGCTGGATTACTCCAGCCGTTGTTTTTATTAAGAATAAATTATTGACTCAATTTTTCTTTTGTGATATAATTAATTCATAAATAAAAAGGAGTCGATAAAATGAAAAAGCTAATCAGCATAATGTGTTTACTTTTTGCAATAGTATGCCTTATTGCATCCTGTGAGCACGTTCATTACTTTGATGATTGGGAAACTATAAAGCAACCCACTTGCACCGAGAATGGTGATAAGGTGCGCTACTGCACTTGTGGTGAAAAGCAGAGTGATATCATTATCGCGATTGGACATAAATACGTAGATGGTGTCTGTGAAAATTGCGGTGATGAAAATTTGCCCGATAATCCCGTATTGCCCGATAAGCCTGTCTGCCAGCACACCGAAGTAGAGATTCTTACTGCGGTTGAGCCTACCTGCACTAAAACAGGTCTTACCGAGGGCAAGCAATGCTCTATATGTAACGAGGTTCTTGTTGTACAGACCGAGCTTCCCGTAGTTTCTCATACATATTCCGACGATCTTGATGCCACATGTAATATTTGCAGCTTCACACGAGAGGTCGATTGTGCTCATATAGAGGTTACAACACTTCCCGCTAAGGATCCAACCTGCACCGAGGCGGGTGCAACCGAGGGCATTGTTTGTAGCAAGTGCCAGGAAATTCTTCAGCCACAGATGGTTGTTCCTGCCAAAGGCCATACCGAAGTTATTGATGCAGCGGTTGAAGCCACCTGTACCACTGCGGGGAAGACCGAAGGTAAGCATTGCTCCAACTGTAACGAGGTTCTTATAGCACAGGGCTACATTAAGGTTCTCGGACACAATGAAAGCGATTGGATAGTTGAGAAAGCACCCACCGATGTCGAGGATGGTTACAAGTATAAGCAGTGCTATCGTTGTGGTGAGAAAACCTCGGAAGAGGTGATTAGTGCTCTCTCGGATATCGGACTTGCTTACGAAACAATCGGAAGTGAATGTAGCATTACCGGTATCGGCAGCTTTAGTGGCACAGAGCTTACGATTCCTGAATATATAAAAGGGAACAAGGTTACCGCTATTGGTGAAGCTGCGTTTTCCAATTGCGCTCAGCTTACCAAAATCGTTATTCCGGAGAGCGTCGAATTTATTGGCGACCGTGCTTTCTACGGCTGTGCAGGAATTACTGAGATAACAATCCCCTCTTCGGTTACCGATATAGGTACACAGATTTTTTATAAAGCTGATAATCTTCATACGGTATATTACAATTCTCCTTATTCAAAATATACCACCAACGATATATACTATTCTTCTAAAAAAACTAATGTAAATACATTCTTGAGTAATGGTAGTATCAAGAAGGTTGTTTTTGGCGGGAAAAAGGTTCCCGATTCTATACTCAACGGCTGTAGTGGTATTACAGAGGTTGTAATAACAGATTCTGTAACAGAAATTGGTGACGGTGCGTTTGAAGAATGCAAAAGTATTACAAGTATCACTCTTGGAAATAACCTTGAGGTTATTGGAAGCTATTCTCTTAGTAAAACATCTATTACCGAAATTGTAATACCGGATAGCGTTAAAAGGATTTTAAGCGGAGCATTTTCTGATTGTGAAGCATTGGTTGATATACATATAGGTAAGGGACTTAACTTCGTTGGAAATTATAATTTCTTGTATTGTTACTCTCTTACAAATGTATATATTACAGATTTGGCGGCATGGTGTGCTATTGAATATAGTTCTTACTTACCTGAGGCCAATGGATATGGTAATCCGCTGGAACGTGCCGGAAACTTATATATTAACGGTGTTTTAGCAGAGAATCTTGTTATTGGAAATGATGTTAAGGAAATTAATAATGCTGCTTTTGCCGGATGTAAATCCTTAAAAACTCTGGTTATTGAGCAGGGAGTTAAATCAATTGGTGAAAGTTGCTTTAAAAGGTGTGAAAACCTTGAAAGCGTAATTATTCCTACTAGTGTATCCAATATTGGAAAAACTGCATTCTATGGTTGCTCAAGCCTTACAGAGGTTGAAATTCCGGACAGCATAACAAACATTAGAAGCGGTATGTTTGAATATTGTTCAAATCTTATAAGTGTAACTATTCCGGACAGTGTAAATAGTATTGAATCCTCTGCTTTTGACGGATGTAGTTCGCTGGAATTTATTACAATTCCGGAGAGTGTAAGTAGCATTGGTAACTATGCATTTAAAGGTTGTACTTCGCTGGAATTTATTTCAATTCCGGATAGTGTTACTATTATTGGTAACGAAGTGTTTGAATACTGCTCATCGCTTTCAAACATAAAAATTGGCAAAGTAACCTCTATTGGATCTTATGCTTTCTATGGATGCGATACTCTTGCCACGGTTTATTTCAAGGGTACAGAGGCAGAGTGGAATGATATAGAAATCGCTTCAAGCAATTCATGTTTTACAAATGCTTCGGTTTATTTCTATTCCGAGGACGTTCCCTTGGATCTGGGCAATTTTTGGCACTATGTTGACGGTGTTCCTACGATTTGGCCTGATTACAGCATCGGACTTGAGTTTATCTCTAACGGCAATGGAACCTGCTATCTTAACGGAATGGGTAGCTGTACCGATACGGTTGTTCGCATACCGCCTACATCTCCTAATGGCGATATAGTTACCGAAGTAGGCTGTCCGATAGATCCGATTTTAGGCAACGTAATGAACAGTAATTACGGATCCTTTGCTAGTGATGTAACGATAGTACGAATTCCATATACGGTTAAAACGGTTAATTACGCAATATGGTTTGGAGCTAGAAATATTACCAGAATAGTTGTTGATGAGGCTAATACTTATTTCAAGACTGTTGACGGTAATCTTTACAGCAAGGGTGGTACATACCTGATCAGATATGCGCCTGCACAACCACACCAGTCATATGTAATAGAAAGCACTGTAGACACGATAGGAATGTATGCTTTTCTTTATTGTGATAACATTACAAGTGTTATATTTGAAAACCCCTATTCATGGTGCTTCTCACAATCTATGGATTTGTATTACGGAAGTTTGATTTCAGATAAAGAAATGAAAAACCCCGAAACAGCGGCAGAATATTTGAAATCCACTTACTGCAATAAGTTTCTGATAATATATTGATCTTTTCTGCCACCTTTCGGGGTGGCAGATTTTTCTTTTATTTTAAAAAAGTATTGAAAAATCTAAAAAAAAGTAGTATAATAATAAGGTAATGAAAACAACAAGGAGATTCCGTTATGTTTTACAGAATGAAGGTTGCCGGACTGGAGAGAGATCTTCCTCTTTGTCCCATCAGTGAAGAGCTTTATATTGGCGCATTTATCCTTTTTGGTGACGTTGAGCTGACCGAAAAGTGTGCTGAGGCGCTTGCTAAACTTGCTCCCGAGCACGACCTGCTTCTTACGGCAGAGTCTAAGGGTATTCCTCTTGTTCACGCTATGGCTCGCCATCTTGGTGAGAACCGCTACGTTCTCGCGAGAAAGTCGGTTAAGCTGTATATGAAGGACGTGCTTAAGTGTGAGACCAAGTCTATCACCACCGGTCACGTTCAGACACTTTATATTGACGGTGACGATGCGGAGTTTATGAAGGGCAAGAAGGTGCTTATCGTTGACGACGTTATCAGCACAGGCGGCTCCTTGCTTTCACTGGAGAATCTTGTAAAGCAGGCTGGCGGTGAGATCGTCGGCAAGATGACTATCCTTGCCGAGGGCGATGCTATTGGCAGAGATGATATTACATATCTTGCGCCCCTTCCTCTCTTTGATAAGAACGGAAACCCTATTAAATAAAAATGAAACGGACGGTAAAAAACCGTCCGTTTTTGTAGATAATTATACGTAAAATGGCAATACTAACCTCACAAACTGTTGTGGGGGAGTATATGCGAATAAACAAGGTTGAAATATGCGGGGTTAATACCTCGGGGTTAAAAACGCTAAACGAGGCCGAGAAGCGTGAACTGCTTAAAAAGGCTGCCGCAGGCGATCAGGATGCGAGATGCGAACTGGTTATGGGAAATTTACGGCTGGTGCTTAGCGTAATCGGCAGGTTTAATCCAAAACGCGAGAGCATCGACGATCTTTTTCAAGTAGGTTGCATTGGACTTATTAAGGCTATAGATAATTTTAATCTGGATCTGGACGTCAGGTTTTCTACCTACGCCGTGCCGATGATAATCGGTGAGATAAGACGCTATCAGCGTGATAATAATGCCGTAAGGGTGTCGAGAGGGACGCGTGACTTGGCTTACCGTGCTCTGCAGGCCAAGGAGGAAATATCAGGCAGGGAACAGCGTGAGGCCACCGTGGCGGAAATTGCCTCGCTTCTGGGGGTAAGTGAGCGTGCTGTAAGTAATGCCCTTGAGGCTATAGTAGAGCCTATATCGCTCTTTGATTCGGTTTATGGCGAGGGCGAGGATAAGGTTTACGTTATTGACAAGCTCGCTGACGAGGATGAGTCGGACGAGGCCTGGGTGGAAAACATCTCGCTTAAGGAAGCAATGAAAAGGCTCTCCGAGAGGGAAATGGGGATAATAGAGCGCAGGTTCTATAAGGGGCGTACACAGATGGAGATCGCCGCAGAGATTGGAATTTCACAGGCCCAGGTATCCAGGCTGGAGAAGGGGGCTATAGATAAGCTGCGCAAATTTATGAGCTAGAAAAAAGAGAGTCGGGATAATACCCGACTCTCTTGCATTTATTATGTATTAGAAGATAGACAGAGCAAACTTCTCATCCTTGCGCTGACGGATCAGTGCGAACACTGCAACTGTGAGACCAAGAACGATGAAGCTGAGTCTGAGACTGTCGTCTGCTGTAGGAGCAACAAGCATCTGAAGGAGAACCGCAGCTCCGGAAAGAGCACCGAAGG
>JAGCLY010000062.1 GCA_017646745.1 Clostridia bacterium | reverse complement strand
TTTCGGAACATACGTTACAAGTATAGGTTACCTTACCTTCTGCTGTATGAGTTGCATCAACTCTGCCGGTTTCGGTCCAGGTATGAGCCTCGGTATGTACGTCACCACACTCACAAGTCTTCTTGTGGTTGTCTGCGTCAGCCTTTTCCCAAGCGCCATAACTATGATCGGTGGTCTTGTCAAGAGTTTCTTCCTTGGTTGCAGAGCATGCGCTACAGGTGTAGCTTGCCTTACCATCTGATGTGTGAGTTGGATTAACTCTATCCATTTCAACCCAGTTATGAGCCTTGATCTGTTCGTCACCGCAAGAAGAGCAGGTCTTTTTGTGGTTGTCGGTATCCTCGGCTGCGGCCCAGTCACTATAGTTATGACCGAGTGCCTCAATTACCTCGGGGGCCTTGATCTCGGTTTCACCCATCGCATCCTCAAAGTACTTGCCACAACCGGAGCAGAAATAGTGCGCCTCTGTACCCTGTGCGGTACAGGTTGCCGCGATCTCGTCTACCTTAGTCATTTCGTGTTGATGACCTTCAGTCAAAACCCTGCCTAAGGCAACACTTGATACAGCTATTAAAAGCGCAATGATTATAAACAGGAGCTTTTTCATAAAATTTCCTTCCTTTTATAATATATATAATAAATGTTTTTATCTTGTTTTTTCATTTCTCTCCCCCCCGCATATGCGAGGGAGAGAAATATTAAGTTGTTTTGTATTGCTAATACCACTTAACGTGGAAATGCTATTACTGAGAATTGCCAAGAGTAACGGTAACGCCGGGCTCAGTAACAATTGAAATGCCCTTGAAGTTTACGTTATCTCCGCCTTCAGTCGAATTATTTTCAGCTATTCTGAACGAAATAACGTTAGCAACTCCTGCCTTTAATTCTATTGTAGCAAGCTCGCAATAATGATATTCATTACTAAAGCCGGCAACATTATAATAGGTTGTGGTAGAAGGAGTAACACCAACGGTCTCGCCGTTAAGTTTCAGATAGGAAATATAGGGATAATTAGTGCTTCCATCGTTGGGATCCTGATAATAACCGAAATGTTCGCCGGCACGCCAGCCACTGATAAGTCTAAAGGATACAACGGTATCCTCTTCTACCCAAAGTGTAACTGTAAGCTCAGCGCCTCCTCCGTTACCGTAACGGGTATCGTTCAGATTACCACCAGTCTCATCTTTGTAAGAGCCTCCGTTTTCCGGTACGAAGGGATTATTTCCGTTAGCTATACTAAACTCGTGACCATCAGCAAGCGTTACGGGAATGTTCGATACAAGCTTAATACCTCTTATATTAACGTTGTTTGCTCCGCTATTTGGGGTAGTTCTTACAAAGGTGATTTCATTGAGGCCCTTCTGCAAATCCAAGGTAGCAATATGAATATACTGCGCTGTGCCTTCGCTCCAGTCGGTTTTGGGCATTTCCGTATCGAGCAAATCTACCTTCTTGCCGTTCAAAGTAAGCTCCTTAAATGCAGAAGAAACAGTCATTGCAGCGTTTCCATTATTCTCGTACACATAGAGCTCTACGGTCGTTGCTTCGTTTACGTAAACTGTAAATGTAAAGGTGCAACCGTATGTGTTCTCATAAACATCGCCTTTGCCAAGCGTCTTATTGTCGTCTTTTCCGGTATCTATTGCCGAACCGCCGTTTTCGGTAGCGAAGGGATCGTTGTCCTTGACTAGGAAGGTATACGTTTCTTTTTTACCGATAGGTTCGCCGCAAGCATCGCAAGAGTTATCGGAATTCTCGTCCTTGTGACCGGGTGCAAGAACCTCTTTCTGCGCTACAAGAATTTCGCCACATTTCGAGCAGTGAGATCCCTCTGTAAGACCCGATGTCGTACAGGTAGCATCTACAGCCTTATCTGTAACTACGTCATGCTCTATGCAAACCTGACTGTCACAACGGTCGCACAACTCGTCACCATTCTCATCTGCGTGTCCGAGAGAATCGATTATCTCCTGCGCCTCGCCTGCCTTATAGCATATAGAGCAATAGGTTCCTGCAGTCAAACCGGATTCGGTGCAAGTGGGAGCTACCGCCTCACCGGGTACAAAGCTACAGGTGTGAGCTACATCTCCCTGGTAGCGAGAAAGCTCTGCATCGGTGATAAACGCGAAGTAGTCGAGATCCGAAACGAAGTCTGCGCCGTTGTTGGAGAAGGTAATAGTGTTCTTGCCCATCTGAAGATCAATAACTACTACCTCGCACTCCATCCAATGCTTACTGGTATCCTCATTCTTAAGCCAGGTAACATTAGGAAGAGCAACGTTCTTGCCATTTACAGTAAGGGTTCTGCCATTATTCAAGGTTACATTCTTATCACCCTTGATACGCATTACAAGCATAGCCTTGGTAGCCTTATTAGAGCCTATCTCAAAGGTTACCGACCACGTGCTTTTATTATGTAATTTATTAAGAAAAGCACCGTTGCTTGCGCCGACTACAGCGTTGTTATATTGCTTAGCTGAACCGTCGAATTTTGAAGACTCCGCTTCAAATATGTGGTAGAATTCGGAGTTTTCGTGATAATTTTTAATTGTGAAGGTAAACGTTTTATCGTCCTTCTGGTAATTCCATGTTGAAGTACCATAGAGAATGCCGTCGTCAGCCGTCTTAACATAACCGTTATCTGCGGAAACAGCAGGAATTTCTTCCTCTACGTAATCGCGGCAGGTTTCGCAGTAAGCAGCTATCTTACCTGCGGTAGCTAGTGTGGGCTCGGTCAAAACAGTCCATTCATAGTTGTGTCCTACGCCAACCTCACTTGTCCATTGAAGCTCGGCCACACTACCGATGGAGAGATAGTCGAAGTTAAGACCGTTTCCTACGCCGTCACCGAGACCTTCTCTCTTCTCAAGAACAATGATATTGTTGCCCTCTACAAGATTTATTCCTGCGATTTCAATCGTTGTCCAATCAAACCACTTATTAGATCCGCTGTAAATGGGGAATATAATATTAGAGCTTATCTCAATCTCCTCACCGTTTACGGTAAGAGTAAGAACGTCAGCCACTACCATTTCCCACTCTCTAAGACCCATAGACAAGCTGAGAACAGCAGGTGCAGCCTTGGAAGCAGTTACGTTGAATACCGTCTTGAAATTGCCCGCATTCTTCATATTGCTGATGTACATACCGCCACTGGGATAATTCTGGCCCTTGCCTCCTGCTTCCGTCAAAGCTTTATCGGATGTCAGATCAGAGCACTCTGCCTCGAATCTGTAATCAGCCCATCCTTCGGGATAGTTGATTTCAGTGGTTGTATAAGTGTAGCCGTCTACAGTTATTGTCCAAGTAGTCTTGGTATATGCGCCGTTTGCGTCCTCTGTTACCTTGCTGTAGCCGTTTGCCTCGGATATAGCAGGGATAGCAACCACCTTATAATCACGGCATGTAGAGCAAACGCTTGCAATTTCACCTGCGGACTCTGCTGTAGGCTCGGAATTGAGCGACCATTCGCCATAACTATGTCCTACGCCAACCTCGTGAGTCCATCCCAAATCTGCGATGGTATAAAGCGCAAGGTAATCGAAGTTAAGACCATTTCCCTCTCCGTCGCCAAGACCGGCCTTCTTTTCAAGAGTAATAGTATTTTCTCCGGCCTTAAGGTTAATTATAGCTATCTCAAATTCCTGCCAATCGAAGTATCTTACTCCATTGGATACAGGGAATACGATATCCTTGCTTATCTCAATCTCCTCACCGTTTACGGTAAGAGTAAGAACGTCAGCCATTACCATTGACCACTCTCTAAGGCCCATAGACAAGCTGAGAACAGCAGGAGCATCCTCGGTAGCGGTTACGTTGAATACAGTCTTGAATTCATTTGCATTCTTCATATTGTTGATGAACATACCGCCACTGGGATAATTCTGGCCCTCGCCTCCTGCTTCTGTCGAAGCCTTATCGGATGTTAGAACAGAGCACTCTGCCTCAAATATGTAGCCGTTATACTCGCCCTCAAGCTGATCCTTAAGCGAGGGTACCTTTTCCTCACCGTCAGGATTCTCTCCCTCAAGAAGATCAGCAATCATATTTCCTATATGATTCTCAGGAAGATTTTTCAGAGTGTACGGTATGATTATTGATGCAGCTATGAGAGCCAACGATACTACGGATGCAAATACCGTGCCGATTATTTTTCCACCACGTGATCCGGAAGAATAATATAAACCTTCTCTTCCCACTCTACCAAAGAGAATAAATGCCAAGATGGTAATAATGAGCAACGAAATTGTTACTATCAATACACCTGTCTGAATGTCAATAATAAGTTCCTGCCACCATTCATTAACCAGAATAATTTTGGTGTTTTTGCCGACTCCGTTCATCGTAGCACTATTTCCGATAACGTACAGTAATCTGTGAGTAGCTTCACGTACAGCCTTTGCTACAGTGGGATTCGTTCTTGCTTGATCGTAAAGAGAAAGATCAATTTCATACAGGATACAGTCATTTCCTGCCATCAAGCCATCGATGACTCCCATATAAGTCTGCCATGCCGAATCACTGATAACAAAGCCCTCAAGACCCCATTCACCACGCAATACGTCGGTGAGAAGTCCCTTATGGGCGCCGCTCCATTTGGTACCCAAACGGTTGAAGGCAGACATCATACCGTCAGCTTTGCCGTCTGTAACACCGGGTTCATAGGCTGCAAGATATATTTCACGAATAGCCTGCTCGTTTGACCAAATGCTTACACCGTGACGGTAGCTCTCTTGGTCATTAAGAGCAAAATGCTTCAAATTAACGTAGCATCCGGTGGACTCCATACCGATAATCTCGTTCTTTGCCATCATACCGCTAAGGAAGCCGTCCTCGGAAAAATACTCAAAGTTTCTGCTGCTATATGGTGTTCTGTGAATGTTTGCGCCGGGAGCATAAAGACCTATAACGCCGGTGTGAAGTCCATCATAACCAATAAGCTCACCTACTTCAAGGGCAAGCTGTTCATTATAGCTCGCTGCGAGAACCGTAGGGCTGGGGTAATTAACTGGATTCTTGCCCGAACTAAGATACGGGTATGTAAGGCCAAGAGGATTGCCTCCCGCTTTGTCACTAGGCTTTGCAATGCTATTCATCGCCATGGTACCGGACATTGCACTTCCAAGCAGCTCGATCATCTCGTCGAGCGTCAGCTGATTAAGGAGAGTTTCCCAATTCTCATGGTCATAGGGAAGGTCCTTCATGTCTATCAAATTAAATGAGTGTCCCTGACCAAACAAGGGCATCTTATCCTCGGGATTTACAGCTGCCTTATGATCGTTAGCCAGTTCCTCAACCATTTTTTCAGTAAGGCTCAATTTAACCGCTTCAGTAGGATAAGTTCCCTGCCAGTCGTTTCTTGAGAGATAGGTAACGTTTTCCGGACCCTTGTTTTCATAACGGTTCCAGTCCACGTCATCAAAGCGATTTGTTATCGGATTGCCTGTCACATCTGAAACGCTGAAGGTTTCGTAGTCATCGGTATCAAATTCAAATTTTCCGACAAGGCTATTGTTACCCTCGGCATCCATAACGCCATTTGTATTAGCGGGTGTATAGCCCTTTGCCGCAAGAATATTGTTTACCGCCTCGTGAGCATCCTGTGCTGCGGTTATGTAATATTCACCCTGCTCACGAATATATGTCTTTTTGTTATATGCATCGTAGGTCTTGAAAGCATCGTCCTCTACTACTATAGTAACGTCTACGCTTTCTCCGGGAGCAAGTTCCGGAGTCTTTGCAAATCCTGCAAGATTAACCGAAGCCTGCTCAATGCCCCACATTATATCGTAATCCGTATAGGGCTTCTGAACGTAGATCTGAACTGCATCTGACCCTTTCTTCGAACCCGTGTTAGTAACGGTAAGAGTTACCTCGTAATTTCCGTCAGCATTTTCTACTACCGAGTAGTTGCTGTACTCAAAGGTGGTGTAAGAATCTCCGTGGCCGAAGGGGAAGGCAACCACGTCGCTGTATACCCAGCTTGATGCAGAATTTACTACGCCAACGTTAGATGTAGCATTACCTCTTCCGAGAACTGTATCCTCGTATCGGGTTTCATAATACTTATATCCTACGTAAATACCCTCGGCGTATACAATAAACACGCCCTGTCTATTTATGTTTTCCAAATTCATAGATGCAGCGTTGAGATACGCGGTTGCAATGCTGTTCGCATAAGCAGGGGTAGAACGAGTGTTGAAGAGGAGGGTATCCGCCAAGTGTCCTGAAGGAATGGATTTTCCCGCCAGAATATTACCTACCTCATTAAGACCGCATGTACCTGTCTGACCAACCCACATACAGCAATCTATGTCGCCGCGTCTTTCAAGAAGCGAATCCATATAAAGTCCTACAGGGGTATTCAGAAGAACGATGACCTTTTTGAAGGTACCCGCATTTTTAGCTGCGATTACCTCATTTATCATTTGCTCTTCCTCTGCGCTCAGGTCAAGATAATCACCTGTGGGTGTATCTGCTCCTGTATGCGGAATGTCTGCGACTGCTCCGCCGACAGAACCCTCACGGGAGACACGGGTCAATACGATAATTGCCGCATCACCATAGCTCGCAAAGGAATTCTTAACCTCGCCGGTATACACATTCCAAGGAACCTCGTGTATATTTGCCACATCTCTTACGTAATCCTTGCCTGCGCCTTTACTGTAGAAATCCCAAAGAGTTCCGTTTACCGACAGGCCCGCTTTGGTAAGAGCGTCCTTCATATTGTCACCCTTGAAAGCCTTACCCGATCCGCCACCAGAGTAACCCCAAGCCACGCTTGAGTGGCTGAACAAGCTGACCTTATCTCCCTCACTCAAAGGGAGACCGTTATCGTCAGAGTTCCAAAGAATAGTTGTACCCTCTCTCTGAACCTGCATAGCCTTTTCAGTGCTAGCCTTAAGAAGGGCATCATCATCATACGCCTGATGAACATAACCGTCCGCATCGGTGACGTAGATGACGTTGCCATTGGCATCCTTCTTGACGAATTTCGATTTGAAATGCTCCAGGTCCTCATCCTCTGTGGCAACATTTTCAACTCTGTATCCCGGAAGACCAAGAATACCGTTGATGAGCATTTTATAATCCTCTAAAACTGTGCCCGCAACCATAACGATCACAAGCCAAATGGACATATATACTGTCATCAATGCCCAAAATGATTTTTTGAAAATTATCATCATTTTTCTCCTATTTTCGTTTAGGCTTAAAAGTTAATTTCTGCTTACGTTGCGCAGGATCAAGCTTGCACCACATCCTACCGCGCTTATGATCTCGGTTACAATAAGTGGCATAATCCACCACGAATCTCTCAATCCATCATCACCACCGCCGTACACATACATCATAGATGATACTACAAACACGGCTATGATAGCAATTAAGGCAAACGACCAGATCATTGCGAATATTCCAGTCAGAATTCCCCACGGAAACCTTCTCATATTATTTTCCTCCTTTAATTAGTGTGAAGCATCATAACAAAGGGAGAGCCCTTCCGCTTTATTATTTTATTATATATTATCATATTTTTTTTGCAATGGAGTTTTGTGGAATGAAATGCTGTTTTTACGGCACAAGTGGTTTATCGAAAACAAAAATTAAGGGTGTTTTTTTGTGCAATATGTACAAAACACGGCACATTTTTATAAAGCGTCACTCTCCTTTTAATCTTTCCCAGCGGCGCTTCACTTCATGGTAATATCACACGTTGCCCGGTAGAAAGAGAAGTGATAAGGCATAAAAATTTATATAAAAAATTATAAAATAAGCATTTTAAAACTCTTACTGCCGGCAGTCTTGCATAACGGCTAACATTTACCTAAGAAGGGGGATAACTTTGACGAATCAAAGCACATACCGGCAGACAAAAGGCTTGAGTTTGTATGCATTTTTGGGGTATTGACTTTTCAAAAAAACTGTGATAACATAAAAAAAGCGATAACCGTTTGAATTTTGTTATCCGAAAAAGGAGAAGTTTCTATGAAAAAAATACGACTTTTGGTTACAAGCCTTTTAACCCTTGTAATTGTGCTCTCAACATGCCTATTCAGCGCATGCAATTTGTCCAAGCCCGATTCTGATGAGGATTACGACAGCCCTTTGGGCAAAAAAATGTATTCCTTTGGTGTACTGTCGGATATCCACATAGCAAGTGAAAACAAAGGCGGTCCCAGTGATTTTAAAAGAGCCATTAAAGGTCTGCAAAATTTAGGTGTAGAGTTTGTTGGTATGACAGGTGACATAGGCTTGAATAGCGAAACCAGTGAGCTTCAAGCATATAAAGAAATAATTGATGCTAACGCAACCGTTCCGTTCTATTCTTGTACAGGAAATCACGACGCCACTCACACAGACGAGGTTTGGGAGGAGTATGTGGGCCACCCGAGGAACTTCGAAATCGTTAAAAATGGCGACGTGTTCTTATTTATGTCCTTGACGAATGAAAACACCAATGCTAATGTGGACACACCTTATGCCGAAAACTTAGATTGGTTACAGGAAAGATTAGTTCGTTATGAAGGTGCAAGAATATTCGTATTTATGCACTTCCCCATCACCGATTACGCAGGATTAACAAAAGATCAGTATTACGGTTTTACTGAAAACAGCACCGAGGATGATGAGCTGATGGAAACACTGCTGAACACAGAAAACGTGGTTGTATTCAGCGGTCATACTCATTACAAGTTTGAGTGCGAAGCAGACGATTATGATATGAATGTTTTCAATATGCCCAGCAAGGATGTATCTCTTGTTCACGTTCCTTCCTGCGCATATCCTCGAAATTCGGAGCGCAAGGAAGAAGCGGATCTTTCCCAGGGATACGTTGTTGACGTTTACGAAAACGGCGTAGTACTTCGCGGCGTTGATTTGGTAAGTGGCAAATATATGTCCGAGTATGTATACGAGCTGACAAACAAAGGCAACTTGTCGATAGCTGCAACGCCTACAGTTGTGTTGAGTACAAACAATATTCTTTTGAACTCCACAGGAAGAACTGAAATCGAGGTAACCTTATCTGATCCCGCAAACGCTGTTGTAAATATCACAGAGAATAACGATTATATGCTCGTATCTCCCTCCACTCTGACATTCACCGAAGAAAACTATAACGTACCTCAAAAGGTCATTGTTGCTACAAGCACCATAGAAAACAGTGAATCAGCTGTGATAACACTTTCGGGTGATGGTATTATTGCAAAAACAATCAACGTTGAGTTGTCTGATGCCGGACCTGTTGAGTTCACTGACGAAATTTATGCTCCGCAGAATGGTGATATCTTCACCGGCGCGGCCCAAGATCATAGAATAACTACAGATCAAGCAGGCAAATATACTCTCAACTTCGACAACTTCTCGCTGACTCACGCGAAAACCCCCTTGTATTTGAATAGCAACGGAGCCGAATTAACGATATATCTTAAAGGCAACAATACCCTCCAATCTACCGATACGGGCGGACAAAGAGGAATGTCGTACTCGGGTACTACACCCGGAAAAATCATTGGTGTTGGCAACGGCGCAACACTTACATTGAAGTCACAGGGTACTTCTGAAGCAGTGAGGGGCGACTATGACATAACTAATGCTTCTGTAATAGTTGAACACTCGGGTTCGCCTGTTAAAGAGAATATTGCAATTGCAAACAGAGGTATAAATATTATAAATAACGGTTCCTTCTCTCTCAACGGCGCAAAGGTAGAGCTTTTGTCCTCCGAGCACGGTTCTCTTACTGTAAGCTTGGATAAATGTGAGATTGGTAAGTCGGCGATCACAATTACCGCAGCAGCCGATAGCGGATATACCTTAGCGTACATTCTGGTAAATGGCGTTCAGCAGTCTATTGATGCTCCTTTGACAATGCCCTCATCCGGCGAAACAATAACCATCCAGGGTGTATTTACCAAATAAAATACCCGTAAATAACGCAATTATCTAAAAACTTTTAAGCATATCAAGCAAGCACGATGATTCGATAGAATTGTCGTGCTTGTTTTTTATTGACACAAAACAAACGAGGCAAACGCAAGTAAAGCGTTTGCCTCGATCTGTACAAAGAAATATCTTTGTAAAATTAAGTTTTATTTGCTCTGCGAGAACAGCCAATATTCAAGAGCGGGGTAAGCACTTGTACCATCACCCTTATACGTAATTGCATTATCCCAAATACTATGTCCGGAACCGGTATAAGTTTGGAATATGATCTTGTTACCGCCCGCGGCAACAATGCTATCATACATAGCCTGCGTGCCGCCGTAAGGAACGGATTTATCGGCTGTACCGTGGAATGTATATATGGGAATATTCTTCAGAACATCCACCTTATCGATAGGTCCGCCGCCGCAGATCGGAACTGCCGCTGCAAAGAGCTCAGGATAACGTGAAATAATATCCCAAGTACCGAAGCCACCCATCGAAAGTCCAACAACATATACTCTGTCAGCATCTATGTAATCATAGCCTGCATATTCCTTAACAAGCTCGGCTACTGCGTGGAGAGGCTTGCTTTCGGGAACGTTCGCCTGTGTGTAATTTCCGACTGTCCAAGGAGTCTCCGCCCATTTATTCGGGTCATTGACATTGGAATTAGTGTTACCGCCTGTAGAACTGGGACACTGAGGCGCAATAACGATAGAATTTGACCATTCATTATTTTTATCATCCCCTACGACCTTAAGAATCGCATTCTTCAACTGCCATTCATTGTTGCTACCACGCTCGCCTGCACCGTGCAAGAAAAGAATCAAGGGAACCTTATCATTTTCCTTATCAAGATCCACAGGCTCATACACACAGTAATTCAGAGTGTATCCGTCGCTTGTATAAGTCTGCTTCTCAAATCCTGTTACTGAACGGAGAGTTACAGATTCAAGTGTAGTTTCGGTTGTGCCTTCCTTATCAGAAAAAATCTTACCGCAATCACATTTATAATATGTTTTATTGCCATGTACGGCATACTCAGGCAATTTTGCTCGCACATAAGTGGGCTTATGCTGGTGAGGCTGCTCGGAATCGGAAGGCTCATTACCCGAAGGATTTTCTTCATTGGTAAAAAAATCTGTAACTTGCTCGATTAAGGCGCAAGAAGTCGTCATCAGCATAACGCCTATCACAAAAATCGCTAAAATTTTCTTAAGTTGTCTCATTTTATTCTCCCTTTTTATATGTTCAAATTAATTTGTGGCCTAATACGAATTTACATTACTTGTCCAAAAGGTAAACTCTCACCTCGTAAGGTCTCAAGGTCTTAGAGCTTACGTCGGCATAGTTATGAAGCATCAGCTGTGCCTTGGAGAGATCAAATCCTGCAGGTGCCTTCATCACGGCTTTCTTGTCGGTGAAGGAGCAAACTACAAGCAACTTCTGTCTTTCATCCTCACGGGTGTAGGTGTAAAGCTTTGATGAGAAGATAAAATGCTCCTTGTAATCGCCGTGTCTTACAACAGAAAGGTTCTTTCTCAGTTCAATTGCCTTGCGGTAGAAGTTAAGTACCGAATCGGGATCATTCTCCTGATCTGCAACGTTGATTTCCTTATAATTCTCGTTCACGTAGAACCAGGGCGTGCCAGTAGTAAAGCCTGCATTTTCTTCTGCAGACCACTGTACGGGTGTTCTTGCCGAGTCGCGTGAGCAATCCCACAGCCTTTTAAGACGTCTTTTGGGAGATGCCTTTGTCGCAACGTTGAAATACTGCCATCTGGTCTGCACGTCCTCGTACATATCGGGATCTTCGGGATACCAGTTTGTCATACCGATCTCCTGTCCCTGATAGATAAAGGGTGTTCCCTTCTGGAAGAGATAGGATGCGGCAAGCATCTTTGCACTTTCCTTCTGGTACTTCTCACTTCCGTAACGGGAAACCATACGGGGATGATCGTGGTTCTCAATGTAAAGCATATTCCACGCCTTACCGTCAAGCTTTGACTGCCACTTTGTATAGATTCTTTTAAGCCTGAAAAGAATAAAGGGCACATGGAACCAGTCACCAAAGAGGGAGTCTGCTCCCTGAGTTTCAAACTGAATCATCATATCGAACACGGGATCCTTTCTCTCGTCTACATACTCCAGCGCCTTTTTAGGTGAAGCAAGGGGAGCTTCCGCAAGGATCATTGCATCGTAATTATCAAATACGTCATGCCTGAACTCCTCAAGATATTCGTGGAGATGGGGACCATGGTTATAGAGGAATGTTCCCTTGGATGCAGGCATAATATAGTCGTTGGGAAGTCCCTCTGCCTTGGAAATTAAGGTGATAACGTCCTCTCTAAAGCCGTCAACACCCATATCAAGCCAGAATCTGAGAATGTTCTTTACCTCCTCACGAACGAGGGGATTGTCCATATTAAGATCTGCCTGCTGAACGGCAAAGAGGTGCATATAGTATTCTTTTCTCTCTTCGTCCCATGCCCAAGCCTTGCCCTCAAAGAACGAGTCCCAGTTATTAGGAATACCACCATTCTTCTTTGCAGGTCTCCAGATGTAGTAGTCGGTGTACGGGTCGATGCGTTGACGGCTCTTCTTGAACCACTCGTGCTCGGTGGAGGTGTGGTTTACAACAAGGTCCATTATGACCTTCATTCCTCTTTCGTGCGCACCGTCAAGCACCTTCTTAAAGGCGGCCATACCGCCAAACTCCTCAGCAATATCAAGGTAGTTTGAAATATCGTATCCACAGTCCACTCCGGGCGAAGGGTATAGGGGGGAAAACCAGATGCCGTCGCATCCCAGCGACTTTATGTAATCCAGCTTCTCATACACGCCGTGCAGGTCGCCCATACCGTCGCCGTCACCGTCCTTGAATGATCTCGGCCAGATCTGGTAGAATACCATATCCTTATACCATGTCGTCTTTTTGCTCATTTTTTTCTCCTGTATGTTTATGTTTTTGTAAGCTTGAATTTATAGTATTCGGACAACTGCATAAATCTCCGAATTTTGAATTTTTTCTTTTTTGAAGCCTTAATTATGCACGTATATATATTAAATATTGCCCCTCACTCTTGATGTCAACGATTAATAAAAAAGTATTGACAAAGCTCATTTTCCAAGCTATAATAAAGGGCAGAATTGCAAAAGCGGCAAATATAAACTGCAGCTATTGACGATTTTTAACTTAAAAAATAAATAAAAGGAAACACCGATGGAAAAAACAATTTCTAATAAAAAAGGGCTTTTTTCTTCACCTTTTTTAAAAACAAGAATAACAAGTGCAAACGTAAAATTTAAAGAAATCGCTCTCGGATATCTCTTGGGACCGTTCGGCGGTATGCTTACAAGCTCGATATTCGTTACATACTTAAATACCTATTGGACCGACGTTCTGCACCTGAGCGAAAGTGCGATGGAGTTTTTATCCATCTTCCCACTCCTTTCGGCAATACTCATCGCGATAGGAAACTTTGTTGTCGGCTTTATAGTTGACAGGACGAGGACCTCGCAGGGTAAGGCAAGGCCGTACATCTTGCTTGCGGGTGCTCTGATTGCAATATCCTCGGTTCTGATGTTCCTTATTCCTTCGGGAAATCAAACCTTGATGCTCGCGTGGATCGCAGTATCATATATAATTTATTATTCTGTTGCATACCCGCTTTATTCGGTTGCAAACAACTTAATGGTTCCGCTTTCCACACGAAATGAAAAGCAGAGATCGCTTCTCTCCTCGGTAAACGGTATTGCGGGAACTGCTGCAATGAGCTTTGGCTCAATCGTAATGCCTATTGTCGTTCCCTTCTTTAATAACGATAAGACTGTATGGCTAATCTATATGTCGGTTATGGCGGCGGTGTCGCTTATATTCGTCACCTTGCAGTATTATTTCACCCGTGAGAGAATCACTGAGGAGAGCATAAACCTCAACATAAAGGAGGAGAAGGTTTCTCTTCTTAAGCAAACAAAGGCACTGATTACCAATAAATATTGGGGCCTTGTAATGCTCTTCTTCTTCATATTCCAGTTTGTCGGCACGATGCAGAACTTCTCAATGGCGTACTACTGCAACTATATTCTTGGCAGTTATCAGGATGGTTTTACCCAGTCGGTACTGGGAATGGTAACGGGTATTCCGTTTGCGGCGGCGGTTCTGTTCGTATGGCCGCTTACAAATAAGATCGGCATTAAAAACAGTATTTTATACGGACTTATCGTATCGGCCGCTGGCTGTCTTGTTGCCTTTATCAACCCCTATTCCTGGGTTACTGTTGTGATAGGTCTGTTCTTAAAGTGTCTCGGTGCAGCACCTGCATCTTACGTTATATACGCTCTTATTGCAGACGTGCTTGATAACGTTGAGGCTCAAAACGGCTTCAGATGCGACGGTCTTTCGGTTTCCGTGGTGGGAATTATTATGTCGGTGCTTCAGAGTATTTGCCAGGGTATATTCAATGGTATGCTTAATGCAGCGGGTTATCTTGCACCCACCATCGATCCTGTGACAGGAAATGTGGTTGCCTATACGCAGAATTCAGCGACGAACAACGTATTTATCTGGTGTTACATAGGCTTTATGATGATCGGCTACGTAGTCTGCGCACTGCTTATCATTCCCGTTGACGTAGAAAAGCACACCGAGAATGATCATAAAATCATTCTTGAGCGTCAGAAGGCGGCTGTTCTCGCAGCCGGAGGCGAATGGATCGAGCCTGCGGAGAGAATGCGCATTGAGCAGGAGAAGGCCGAGATTGAGGCTGAGGAAAATCGTATCGCGGAGCTCAAGGCATACTGCGAAAAAAAAGGACTTTCCTTTGAAGAACAGGAAGCCAAATATCAGGCAAAAAAGAACAAAAACAAAAAATAAGAAGTTGGTAAAAACTTGCCGAAGTACTGAATGCCCTAAGCGGATGGGTTTGTTTTTGTCCTCTGATTATTTTATCATATATTTTATAATAATAGAGTTTTTGGGAATGAAACGCTATTTTTTTGGCACAAGTGGTTTGTAACAGTCAAAAAAGCGAGAGTAATTTTTGTTAAAAACATACAAAAAACGGCATCTTTTTGTTAGACGCCGTTTTTTCTCTTATTGTTAACACAATTAAAAGAGCAGCCCTTTGTGAACTGTTTGGGGTTCACTTCATTTGGGGCTGCTTTTTATTATTTTACAGGAATGTAAAATGCATCAAGCTCCGTGAGTGCATCTCTAACAAAGCGAGGCAGTTTTTTATGATAGATAAAACTCTTTTTGTCGTTACTTCCCTGCACGCGAGTTAAGATTTCGCTCTTGATCTCATTCTTGTCCTCGTTCTGCATAGGACGAATGTTATTAAGCTCTATTACAACAGGCTCGTTAGAAAGAGTAATCTTAATTTCCTCGGTATATATATCGCGGAATTTAATGTACATTTCTCTGCTGCTAGGCAACAGTCCTTTGCTATCCTTGGGAGGTGTGACGATAAGACGAATACTGTCACCATGCTCCTCAAGCTTAAATGATGTAATAACATAATTGCCGTTCTTGTATGCATTGGTTTCCCCGTCATCCTCATAGAGATCAAAGCCGCCGTTACCGCGCCAGACGTGAATCTCAAGAGGTTGATCAAGCGAAAGATCATTGCTTCTTCCGTCACGGTACATAGGTAGAATGGTACCCTCGGCGGCAAGTACAGGAATAGAGTCAATATCGCGATAAAGTCGCACCTTTTTGCCGCCCTCATAGATTCTGCCATTAAATATGTCTGTAAAACGACCTTCAGGAAGCCAAGCCTCGGTATAAGCAAGATTCAAACGCATATCCGCGGGACGGGTTATAGGACATACTATAAGATTACCGCCAAAGATGAATTGATTCTTTGTTTCATATGCCTCGGGGCAGTCATATCGATAATACATAGGCATACAGATAGGCTCGCCCACGGTATGTGTGCGATAATTTGCCGTGTAAAGATAAGGGATCATTTTGTGGCGCAGACGAAGGAATTCCTCTGCCACCTGACACACCGCATAGCTACGTTTCCAAGGCTCTTTGCCCATAAAGTCGGAGTTTGAGGAATGCAATCTGTTTATCGGACTGAAAACACCGTACTGAAGCCAACGTAGGTAAAGCTCGTCATCCTGAACACCGCGAGTGTGACCGCCAATATCATGACTCCACCAGGTATATCCGGCGTTTGCTGCAGAGTTAGTGAAATAGGGCTGAAAATCAAGGCTCTTCCACGTACATAAGGTATCTCCCGAGAAACCGAGAGGATAACGATGGCTGCCAAGTCCTGCATAACGAGAGAGAATCAAGGGACGATTATCTCCCCTTGCAGAGTCGAGTGAATGATAGTGATTCAATGCCCAAAGAGGATCAAGACCCGGTATCTTTGTTTTAGTTCCCTGTTGCCAGTCTATCCACCAAAAATCAACACCCTCGTCTTCATAGGGGTGATGAAGAATATCAAAATATGCCGACATAAATTCCATGTCAGTTGGATCAAAAGGAATAATTTCCTTTTTCTCGGGATCTCTGCCGAGCCTTTCGCACATCTCCTTATACTGATCCTCAAAGAAACGTACTCCCTGTGAGGGGTGAATGTTTAGAGTGATCTTAAATCCGTTGTTATGAAGCCAAGAGAGAAGCTCGCGATAATTCGGAAAAAGCTCAGTATTCCAGCTGTATCCCGTCCAGCCCTGAAGCCGATGATAGAACATCAGTTCCTCGGGACAGGTGGGCTTTGCACTTCTTGCGTCCTCGCCAAAGCGATCTAATACGTCAGTCCAATGCCAATCCATATCTATAGTTGCAACAGTTATAGGAAGCTGTCTATCGATAAATTTCTGCATCAGAGAGCGATACTCCTCCTGGGTATATGCCCTGTATCTCGACCACCAGTTGCCGAGAGCATACTTAGGAATAAGCGGCACCTCTCCCGTCAGCTTAAAGAAATCACGAAGCTGGCCGAGGTAATCGTGACCGTAGGCAAACCAATATCTGTCCGAGCATTTAGGACGGGGAGAGATACTGCCGTCGGGATTTATAAGCAGACTCTTTGAGTCATCCATAACGGACGCGCCACTGAGAGATGTGATTCCGTTTTCAAGCTTAACAGCTCCATTGGCGGTATCGAGTGTACGAGCAGTGCCTGGCAGCATACCCTTACTAAAATCAACAACAGTAGACGATGTGTCTTCAATAAAAACGGATGTTACGTCACCATTTTTCTTGCTGATTGCAAAGCAGGCTGCGTCGGTTGTTACAGTAATTAAATCGCTCTGCTCCGACAGACTGTAATTCACATCACCGAATTCTCTGTTCTGCACTGTCTGTGTAGGAAGATCAGTAAATATGCCCTTTTCTGTTCTGAGAAGACGTGGTGTTATGAGCGAAATTCTCAAATCATTTTTTTCAAAAACTATCATTATTAACTCCTTCTAGTCCCATTCACAGCCGATAACGGTATCCATATTAATACCAGTGGTGTCATGTGTTTTAGTAAACAATGTAAATATTAGTTGATAGACAAGAAAAACTTGCCGAAGTACTGAATGCCCTAAGCGGATGGGTTTGTTTTTGTCTTTTGATTATTTTATCATATATTTTATAATAATAGAGTTTTTGGGTATGAAACGCTGTTTTTGTGGCACAAGTGGTTTGTAACAGTCAAAAAAGCGCGAGGGATTTTATTAAAAACATACAAAAAACGGCATCTATTTGTTAGACGCCGTTTTTCTCTTATTCGTTATATGGGATAATTATTTTGAGCTCAAACCAGTTGTTTTCGGTATTGATGCTCACCACGCCATCATAGCGTTTTGCGGTATGTTTAATGCTCTTTATACCGTAGCCGTGGAATCTTTTGTCCTTTTTAGTGGTTACCAAATCTCCCTCATAGTAGTCCACTCCTCCCTCATAATAGTTTCTGATACGTATCATTATGAAGGACTTAACCTTAGAGACCGTCAGATGTATCAAGCGCTTTTCTTTTTCCTCTACCTTAATTGCCGATTCAATGGCATTATCGAGCGCATTACCGAATATGCCACATATATCCATGGCATCCATAAAATTGAGTAGCTTGCCATCAGCAACAACAGTCATTGTGATACCCTGATTGTTACAATATAAGCTTTTGCTGGTAAGTAAGGTATCAAGTACAATATTACCGGTTTTATTCTGCAACTCATAGGATTTAATTTCTACTTCCATACGGTCAAGGAAAGCATCTCTTTGTTCTCTGTCATCAAGCTTACGGAGCATACTTATCTGATGCTTAAGATCGTGATATTTCATATTGATTAAATCTATGCTTTCCCTCGATTGCTCGTATTGCTTATACTGATTTTGCAGAGTATTCTGCACCGCATCAAGCTCTCGGTAAACCATATTATCTCGGCAAGAGACCAGGTGTGCATACAGTATTGCAACACCTGCAATATCTACCAGTGTACGAGTGGTAGCAATTTCCCTATAATACTGCCCGGAAAATGGGGGATCTGCCAGAAGGAAGCCCAAATTACTAAAGGCGAAAATTATAACACCGATAAATAGCGCCACAAGACTATCCTTGGGTTCGATTTGAAGACGCTTGCCTGATGGCATTTTGCTCTTAACCAAGAAGAATATACCGCAAATCGCCAATCCATACACGAGCACTAAAATAAGCACCTCAATATGAATAGGCATATTATCTGTATCCTTGTACAACAAATTGACAATCTGCCACTCAAGCGAAGCAACACACTCGGCAACCGAAAATGCTATGATTGCATAATATACACCGTCAAAAAATGACGTTTTTGAAGAATATATTATAAAACCCGTCATAGTTACAAAGGAAACAATCATGCATGGAATCCAGAGCCATAGCGTTATCGTTGTGGTAATTACCATAAATGAAGCCAGTGCCACAAGATACAAAATGCTCACAATGGCAAAATTGATTTTTTTAATTCTTATCCCAAGCAAGAACACCAACATACCGCCGCAAAGCCACTCGGCGATTGCAGGATATAGACTAGGTATATCAGGAATAACATTTCCCATTATTGCATTACCTCCCCCCAATAATCACTGAGAGCCTCAAGAAGCTCGTTCTTTCTGGATCTGCTGACCGCGAGCGAATGTCCTGCCAAAATTACGTCCGTATCACGAAAGCTGTCAACGTGAGCAAGGTTTATCAGATACCACTTGCTTGCACGGAAAAACCGCTTGCTGTTAAGCATTCCTTCTATCTCTTTCATAGTTGAACGCAACTCGTAGTCACCTGATTTGGTATGATATACCACGTTGTGACCACGGCTTTCGATATAATAAATATCATTCGTATCAAGACGCACTACACCGCCCTTTACATTTATAGAGATAAAGGCGGATAAACGGTTTTTCAGATTATTTATCGCCCTGCCCACGCACTGTGAAAAGGCGAAATATGACAGCGGCTTCAATAGATAGTCCAGTGCTTGGACAGCATAACCCTTGATAGCGTACTGCGGAGTATTGGTAATAAATATTATTATAACCGATGAATCCATTTTTCTTATTTCTTCAGCCGCAGACATACCATCCATAAACTTCATCTCGATGTCCATCAGAATAATGTCAAACTGCGAGCGGTATTTATGCACTATACTGTCACCGTCAGAAAAAGCCGTTATTTTTATAGTTTCTCCGCTTTCTTTTATATACTGTTCAAAATATTCACGAAGTTGGTCAACATAACTCTTATCATCGTCAACAATAGCAACATTGATCATTCGACCGCACCTACCCTCTTGCGTATTTGATGAAATCCGTTGTTTGTGAAGCTGATGTGAATTTTTAAAAAATATTTTTTCTCCACATTCGGCATACAAAAAACTCAAAATTTCACTATAAATAATAAAATATTATACCACATTTTCAATTAAATTTCAAGATATTTACCCCAACTGCCCGATTCCAGTTTTAACCAAACCGTACAATTCAAAGGCTCGATAGATATTTTCATTTATAAAACGCCCCTCCTGTTAGCACAACACAATACCACAGATAATTGGAAATGTACAGACCTTTATTAATAAAGAACATCTTTCTAAAATCAACGCAGAAATGAGTAGAACTATGCGTAAAGGCGATAGCCCTCTTGACTATTTGCCAACTCAGTATATTTGTGATTTTATTATGTCAATAACTGATGATGATGGACAACCAGTCTTCGATGGTATTATGTATAAAAGTGCTATGAATAGCAAAGGGTCTAATTTGGCCATTTTCTACCCCGAATTATTCAAATGTACATATAGTAGAACATATGAGGTTGATAAAATAATATATCATAAAAAAGTTTTGAACAGATATAGATAATATTTTCGCTATCGAAGTTTCCCACTCATACCATATGGCGTGAGTGGGATTTTTGCATAGAAATAGCAGACATAAAAACAACACTCTCCACCAACGACTCGGAAACGGCATTTTGGAAAGAACTAGTCACCGCTTTCGGCAAGGAAATGGAGCGCAGAAACAAGGCTCGATTCTTCCGAGATAATGAGAGGTACAAGGAGCCTAAGACCGTCCATTATTAACAAAACTACTCTGACGTGAGATTTGAGATTTATAAGCCGGATAAAAACAGTGTTTAATAGCCCTCTATGATTTTCCTTGCCATCACGGCTGCTAAGCTAATTTTACCGACTCTATCCATATAGTCTTTTTCGTGATAATGAGCAGTTACGGGTCGGTTCCACCAAAAAGGAAAAGAGGACACTTAACGTGCCCTCTTTTTTTCTTTTTAATGAATTTGGCTTGGGAGTTGAACCTGCTCGAGCGCACTGCGCTCGAATACGGGTGCACATACCCCGCTTGAAGATCGACAAGCTTGCTTGTCAGGCGGAAAGTGCGAGTATATTCGCCTTTGACGAAACCCCGTCGGTTCCACCATTCATTCTCTCGTAAAAAGAGAAATTAAAAAAGACACCTGCATATTCTTATTGAATCAGCTCTTAACGAATGCAACGACGTGGAGCTGCTTGATCTTATTTACAAAATATTAATTTCCTCCACCCGACAATAAAAAACGAGCCTCGGATTGAGGCTCGTTAATTTTGTATTTATGGTTAGTTTTCGGGAACATAATTATAATGTATTGTGGCTGTTTGAATATAAGAATTCCAAGGTTCAATAACAACATTCTTCCACCCTGCTTCGTTACCTGTGTAATATACATCTTTAAGGTTGGAGCAATTTAAGAATGCACTATGGCCAATACGAGTCACACTATTGCCTATTACCATAGAACGAAGCCTCTGACAATCATAGAAGGCATTATCACCAATAGAAGTAACGTTGTCACCGATTACAACCGAGGCGAGACTGGAGCATTTATAGAACGATTCCTTACCAATAGAAGTAACACTATTAGGGATTACAACAGAGGTAAGGTTGGAGCAAGAATAGAACGCTCTCTCGCCAATAGAAGTAACGCTGTTACCGATTACAACCGAAGTAAGGCTGGAGCATTTATAGAATGCATCATAACCAATACTTGTAACGTGGTCGGGGATTACAATCGAAGTAAGGCTGGTGCAAAGGGCGAATGCACGCTCACCAATGTTTGCAACGCTGTCGGGGATTACTACCGAGGTAAGGTTGGAGCAAGAACTGAACGCAGCAAAACCAATAGAAGTAACACTATCAGAGATTTCAACCGAGGTAAGGTTGGAGCAAGAATAGAACGCAGCATCTCCAATACTTGTAACGCTATCAGGGATTACGACAGAACTAAGTCTGGAGCATCCAGAGAACGCAGAATTAGCAATAACTTTAGTATTTTCATGTATGGTGTAGCTACTCAAGTTCTGTGTTGTAGCTTTAATCAAAGCAAAGTATGGGTTGTCTTTGCTGCCAAGGTATGTACAATTTTCATATTCGTTGAACTGAAGATTGGAGCAACCATTAAAGGCAGAAGAGGAAATACTTGAAACGCTGTCACCAATTACAACAGAGGCGAGGTTGGAGCAATTATAGAACACATAATCACCAATACTTGTAACGCTGTCAGGGATTTCAAGTTCGGTTATAAGTACATTGTCAACGTACAGATTTTTTGCGCGATATAAGGGATTCGCATAATAGTTTTCAAAATTTATTGAACACCAATTTGCAACATCACTAATATAAACACCTTTTAAATCGTAGCAATCACCGAACGCATTAGAACCAATACTTGTAACACTATCACCGATTAGAACCGAGTCAAGGTTATGGCACAAATAGAACGCAGCACTACCAATAGAAGTAACACTGTCGGGGATTACAACAGAGGTAAGGCTGGAACAATAATAGAACGCATTAACACCAATAGAAACAACGCTGTTGCCAATTTCAACCGAGTAAAGCTTTTCGCACTTTTCAAACGCTGACCTACCAATACTAGCCACTCCGTCACCGATTTCAACCGATCTAATGGTGTAACAAGAGTTAAACGCATAATCACCAATACTTGTAACACTGTCGGGAATTACAACTGAGGCGAGGCTAGAGCATTTATAGAACGCATAATCACCAATACTTGTAACGCTATCAGGAATAATAATCGTGGTTATTGTTTTGTTTTCATAAAACGCATTATTGTATATAGTCCTAACTGGCAAGCCTTCATATGTATCTGCAATTCTAATTTTCTTTGCGCTACCATTGTATGCAACTACCATAGCATAAGTGCCGTCGTCAGAAAAATCATATATTATACCCGAGCTAGGACAAACTATATGATTACATAAAGAACAAACTGCTTCATCATCAGTAATATGATTAGATATGTTTTTTTTGTTACAAACAGTACACTTAAACCAATGATAATCGTCATTATATTCATATTTGTCAGAGTATTTATGAGCTGCGGGAATGATATTTTGTGCGATAATGACCGTGTTACATACCGAGCAATGCTTGCCTTCTGTAAGTCCCGTGCTTGCACATGTAGCAGATACTGCCGCATCAATAACCTCTGTATGAGGTTTCATCGGAACTTCTGTTTGATACACAAGAACTTTTGAACACACAGAACAATGCTTGCCTTCGGTAAGACCCGTGCTGGTACATGTTGCTGCAAGCGCTGAATCAATAACTTCTGTATGAGGTTTCATAGGAACTGTTGATTGTGCAGTCAGCACCTTGCTACACACAGAGCAATACTTACCTTCGGTATAACCTGTGCTGGTACATGTTGCTGCAAGAGCTGTATAAATAGCCTCGGTATGAGGTTTTAACGGAATTACAGATTGTGGCACAAGGTTTTCACCACATTTTTTGCATTTTGAGCCGTCAGTAAGGCCTGTGGCAGTACAAGTTGCTTCTTTACCTTCAACTGTTTCAGTTTCGATGTGAGCGCATTCTGCTTCTCGTATATGACCACAAACATTGCAATCCTCATCGTATTTATCGTCGTATGTGTGAGCAAGCATAGGTATAGTTTCTTGTGCAGTTATTGTTTCACCACACTTTTTGCACTTCGTACCATCCGTAAGACCTGTTTCTGTACAAGTAGCATCGTAACCATTTATGCTTTCAGTTTCAGTATGAGCGCATTCCGCATCGCGCTTATAACCGCACACGTTACATTCATCGTCATACTTGTTATCGTATGTATGAGCTGTAACGGGAATAGTTTCCTGCGCTACGAGGGTTTCACCACACTTTTTGCACTTTGTACCATCTGTAAGACCTACATCTGTGCAAGAAGCATCCCTACCCGGAATGACTTCGGTATCGGTGTGTGAGCAGTCTACAACTCTTGTTTCACCACAAATGTTGCAATTGGTGTCATAAACGTCATCATATGTGTGGGGGAGTTTTTCTACACTAGATTGAGCAATAATAACTGTATTGCAAGTGGAACAATGCTTACCTTCGGTCAAGCCTGTGGATTTACATGTTGCCACAACCGATGCGTCTACAACTTCAGTGTGCCCGAGCGCGTTAATGGGACGGTTTTCCTTCTCGTCGCATTCGCAAATTCGTTCCTCAATACCTGCCTCAGTACAAGTGGGATCGTCAACAACAGTCCACTCTCCAAAACTATGCTCGTGACCATTTCCGTTGGGATTATTTTCATCGCCTTGATTTCCATTGCCACCGCCGATAATCAACGCAACCGAAATAGCGATAGCAGCGATACCTGCAATTGCACCGCCAATAATCAACGGTAACTTAGGTATGGGAGTTTTGAGTATAGGAATTTTCACGGTAGGATTATTTACCTTTGTGGTTTCGGGGGTAGAAGTCCCCTGCTCTTTTATTTCCTCATTGTTCTGATTTTCTTGGAGGTTATTCATTTCATCCATTGCAATGTCCTCACATGGTGTTTCTTTTATACCCTAACAAGTATTAGTTGGCATATTATACCACAAATTACAAATAATGTCAATATAAATGGCAGGGGTGTTATCAAATACAGAAGGCTTTGGTAAAAACATTGACAACCGAGGTAAAAAAATGTATAATATTTTTGTAAAAGAAAAAAGGACGGAGAAATATGAAAATCATACATACATCAGACATTCATCTTGATTCTCCTCTTACCACAAGACTGCCCGGGACACAGGTACGAGAAAGGCGGCGAGAGCTGCTCAGCGGCTTCGGCAGGCTGGTAAAAGAAGCGAGGACCCTCGGCGCAGAGGCAATCATTATAGCCGGAGATTTGTTTGACGGCGAGAGAGTTTCAAAGCGAGCGCTGGACACCACGCTTGATATTATTGAATATGCGAGGGATATAACATTTCTTTATCTCCAGGGCAACCACGATGGCAATGCCCTTGCGCTGTCCGGCAGAGCTATGCCCGATAATATAAGGACCTTTGGGGACGAATGGACCTATCATAGAATCGGCGGGGTAACCTTTGCAGGAAGAAACTCAATTACACAAAACATGTTCAACGAGCTGAGCCTGCCCCATAGCACAAAGAATATAGTTATTCTCCACGGTGAGCTGCGTGACAGATGCTCTGCCCCGGAAAGTATAGGAATAAAGGATGCGGCAGACAGAGGTATAGATTACCTTGCTCTCGGCCACTATCACTCCTATTCAAGCGAGGCCATCGACGGCAGAGGTACTGCGGTTTACTGCGGTACCCCCGAGGGACGAGGATTTGACGAGGCGGGTGACAAGGGATACGTTGTAATATCTGCCGATGAAACAGTAGTTACACACAGCTTCAAGAGCTTTGCCGGCCGCAAGCTGCACATAGCTCAGCTCCCTCTCGACGGTATAACAAAGGCATCGGATATTATGACACAGGCCGCTGTGACTCTTAAGGGAATACCGTCCTGCGACATTGTCAGACTGGAGCTGGTAGGAAGATATAGCCAGAATCTGTGGAAGGACACCGACTCGCTATTACGTGAATACCAAAACAAGTTCTACTATTTTGAGATAAAGGACTCCTCACGCATAGCCATTAACCCTGAGGATTATAAGCACGATATGTCGCTCAAGGGAGAGTTTATTCGCACGGTAAGCGCAGATGACAGTCTGGACGAAGAGACTAAAGAAAGGATCATCGCCTGCGGTATAAATGCGCTGATGGGCGAGGATCTATTTGATAACTAAGACGGAGGTAAAAATGAAGCTAATAGAATGCTATATTGAAAATTTTGGCAAAATATGTAAACAAAAGTTTAATTTTACCGACGGACTTAACTGTATTATAGAAGATAACGGAAGCGGAAAAACCACCCTGGCGGTATTTATCAAGGTAATGCTGTACGGCATGAGCGACACCAAAAGAGCCGCCCTTGACGAGAATGACAGAAAGCACTATCTGCCCTGGGGCGGCGGAGCCTGTGGCGGAAGCCTTACCTTCTCTGCAGGCGGAAAAACCTATCGTGTGGAGAGAAGCTTTGCACCCAAGGCGTCAGATGACAACTACACTCTCTACGACACCCTGACCGGAAGAATAAGCACCGATTTCCCCGAGGGACTTGGTGAGGGACTGTTCGGTATAGATGCGGACGGATTTGAGAGAACGGTATTTCTTTCCGAGCGTGCCCTGACACCCAAAAGCGAGAACAAATCTATATCTGCAAAGCTGTCCGACCTGGTTGGCTGTGACGGTGATATCGGCGGTATGGACGAGGCGCTTAAAGCGCTGGAGGAAAAGCGTAAATTCTACTATAAAAAGGGTGGATCGGGAGAGATTGCCGATACCAAAGCAAAAATCGACACCATTAACCGCCGTTTAGATGCGCTTAGAGAAACAGAAAGGGCGGCGGCAGAAAGCCGCACAAGACTCGCCGAGCTGGCAAAGCAGATGGAAGCGGCAAGAGGCGATGCTCGAGCACTTATGAAGAGGCGTGAGGAAGCAACTCTGCGCGCGGCTGAGATGGGATATGAAAAGCAGTACAAGGAGATAAAGGCCATCATTGAGCAAAGCGAAAAACAGAGAGACGCTGTTGCCGAGATTTTTGGCGAAAGGATTCCCACTCACAGCGAGATCGACGAGGCAAGCTATAAGAGCGTGGAGGCAAAGAATCTTGAGGCGGCCACATCCGGAAATAAAAATGATGAGCTTTTGCTTCTTGGCACAAGATTTGCTACGGTTGATCAATCAAAGATTGAGAATGCAAGAGGTGCGATAGAGCGACTGAAATCCGAAAGCATTGATGAAAGCGACCCCGATGTTAAAATGGCTAGAAGAATTTTTGCAAAAAGAGTACCCACGGTAGACGAAATCGATGAGATGGAGCGATTTATCAATGAAAAGAAAGGCAGATCGCCAATCGGAGCGATACTGTTTATCCTTGTGGCAACAGCATGCCTTGTGGGTATATTCACACAAATACTTAACCCTATAGCAGGCGCTGTTGGAATCATAGCTTCAGCAATAGTCTTCGGTATATGGCTTAGCAAAGCCGGAAGAGATAAGAGGAACAAGATAAATGACTTCTTTTCCTCGGTATCGGGTGTGAGCGTGGACGGAAAAGATGAAATGCTCACAAGACTTGCGGATATGCGCAGACTGATGCCGGTTGTTACAGGCGGTATAAGTGCTGAGGAAAGCGAAAGGCTTCATGTGCTAATAAAGGACCTGTGCCTGCTTTACCCCGGAATGTCGGCTGAGCAGATCATCAGAGATTACGACAGATACACCGAGCTTATGGCCGCAGAAAAATATCTGATAATCGAAAGAGGTCAAAGGTCAGAGCGAGCAAAACAACTTAAAGCAGAGGTAAACGCCTTTATAGGCAGATTCAAGCTAAAAACCAACGATCCCTTTGGTGAGCTGCGTACAGCGCTTAACGAATACATCAGACTGTGCGGCGAGATAAATGCAAAAAGAGCAGATATGGCAAGGCTGCAGAGCCTGCACTCCATAGGTGAGGGAGATCAAAGAAGAGCCGAGGCAGAGCTTGAAGAGATCGACAGACTTCGCAAGGAAAATGATGAGCTGGTGGCAGGCTTAAGCAGAGATTACGCTCTTACCGAAAGGGCCTACGCCAATCAGAGCGAGGAGCTGGAGAGCCGCGAGGAGCTGATACTGCGCAAGAGCGAGTTAGAGGAAAAGCTGGCATGCGACACCGAGAACTATGAAACCGTGCTGTTAACCAAGAAATATCTTGCGGCGGCAAGCGATAATATGACGGCAAAATATCTTGGAAAGACAAAGGCAGGATTCATAAAATACGCCGAGAAGATCGGCGGTATTTCAGGTGAGAGGTTTGAGATGGACACCGACTTCAGCGTGACAAAGCAGGAGGGTATGACAACAAAGCCCACCGATGCATATAGCCGAGGCACAAAGGATATGTTCAATCTGGCGGCAAGGCTGGCGCTGGTGGATTCGCTGTACGAAAAGGAAAGCCCCTTTATTATCCTCGACGATCCATTCACCGCCTTTGATGATAAGCGAACGTGGGCGGCAATCAAGGCGCTGAAGGAAATTTCACGTGACAGACAGATAATTTACTTCACCTGCTCAAAATCAAGAAGCATATAAGGCTTGACAAACCAATAAAAATTTAGTATAATAACTCATTGACCGAGTGGGGCTGTCGCGCCGTATGTTGGCGAAAGCTGTTACGGCGAGGAAAGTCCGGGCATCGCAGAGCAGGATAACGGATAACGTCCGCCCGGGGCGACCCGCGGGAAAGTGCAACAGAAATAAACCGCCCTGATTGTTATGTAGTGCGCAGAAGACGTGAATTTCACGGCGCAAGGCATAGTTACCTATGTCAAGCCTGAAAATCGCGTCTAAAAAGTCTTGGATTTTGTTCTGCACTCTACATAGCAATCAGGGTAAGGATGGAAAGGCGAGGTAAGAGCTCACCCACTCCTATGGTAACATAGGTTTGCTGTAAACCCTATCCGATGCAACACCTTGATTTTCAGGCAACTGACGGGCTGCTCGCCCGTTTCATGGTGGCAGAGCCATTTGGCTTGAACTGCGGAGTAATTCGCAGTGAAGATAGATGACGGCTGCGTCGCAAGACGTACAGAACCCGGCTTACAAACTCGGTCATTACTTTAACTGAAAAACCGATGTTTTCATATATTGAAGGCGTCGGTTTTTTTATATTTAAAATACGACTTGACGGATGAGAAAAAATAAATTATAATAAAGGGTGATTTTTATGATTTATTCTATGCTTAACGAAGGCTGCTCTGTCGGGTTTTACGGTCTCGGAATGACCAATTCTGCCCTACTCTGCTGTCTGCCGCTGCAAAATTGCAATATTACTCTGCGCTCAGACGGTAAAATAAACGGGGAAGAAATTCCAAAAGGAATAAGGGTAGACAGAATTCTGTGTAGTGAAAATGCTAGAGAGCATTTAGACGAGGATATTATATTTTTCTCTCCGTCGGTAAGGCGGGATCGCAAGGAGCTTAAGGAAGCCCGTGCGAGAGGAGTCATATTTACATCTGATGCAGAGCTGTTTTTTGAAAGAAACAAGCGGCCGATTTATGCCATAACAGGCTCGGACGGAAAGAGCACTACGGCAACGCTGGTACATCTTTTGCTGACAAAAGCAGGATATAAAGCACCTCTTATAGGCAACGTGGGCGAGCCGATGATGCCCTATCTTACGGCAGATGCCGACTGTTATGTATGCGAGCTGTCAAGCTTTATGCTGCAATATTTGTCACCAAGTGTTCGTTCGGCGTGTATTACTAATATAACTCCCAACCATCTGAATTGGCATAAATCCTTCGAGGAGTACAAAAGTACAAAGCTGTCATTGCTAAAGGGTGCTGAAATGACAGTGGTAGGCGAGGATTTTACCCTTGGAGGCGGTATAATCAGCGACAGATTGGATTTTGATGAGCTTTTGTTAAAGCGGAGCGCAAAAACATATTATACTGTCGAAAATGGATATATTTGCCGCAACAGACGACATCTGATACCTATCTCTCAGATTAAAAGACAAGAGGCGCATAACATAAGAAACCTTATGATGGCAATAGCCATGACGGACGGAACGGTAAGTCGTGAGGCTATGATGTCTGTTGCAAGAAATTTTGGCGGTCTCGCCCACAGGTGCGAGCTGTTTTTAAGCAAGGATGGCGTAGATTTTATAGATTCATCAATAGATTCCACTCCGGCAAGGACAGCTCAGACCTTATTCTCGCTCAACCGACGGGCAGTAGTTATTCTCGGCGGCAGGGGCAAGGGACTTGACTATGGCGAGCTTGTTCCAGCACTGAAAAAGTACACCGAAGAGGCCATAATCTGCGGAGAAAATGCAGATGAGATATACAGATGTGTATCGACACACGTTAAAGCCAAAGTGGTAAACAATATGGATGAGGCGGTAAATGTTGGCTATGCTGTCGCAAAGAATGTTGGAGTTTTGATGCTCTCCCCTGCATCCACGAGCTATGATAGATACAAAAATTATGTCGAGCGAGGCGAGCATTTTAAGGAAATTTGCCACAAAATCTCTGAATATGAAAATATTAGTTTACAAAATATAGAAGAAACGAGAAAAAAGAGTGAAACAGATTTATCTTGACAACAGCGCAACAACGAGAATATGCGACGAGGCCCTGGACAAATATATACAGGTGTCGAGAGAATGTTACGGCAATCCCTCGTCACTTCACGGTCTGGGCTTTGATGCCGAGAGAGTAATCGACACCGTGAGAAATGAAATATGCACCTCACTTGGCGCAAAGGGTATGACGGTTGTCTTTACTGCATCGGGAACCGAGGCAAACAATCTTGCCATTATAGGTCGAGCAATGTCGAAGGAGCGATATAAAAATGGCGCTAAGATAATAACCACCATGGGCGAGCATGCATCGGTAGATGCGCCCCTTAATATGCTTGCCAACATGGGATATAAGATTGTCAGAATCCCCACCGTGGGCGGCGAGATCGATATGGAGTGTCTTAAGGCTGAGCTTACCCGTGACGTTATACTTGTAAGTATGATGATGGTTAACAACGAGACCGGCGCCCTGTATGACACGGCAGAAGTGGCAAGGCTGATGAGGCTTTCCTCACCCGATGCATTTCTCCACGTTGATGCCACCCAGAGCTACCTTAAGATTCCCTTCAGCAAGGCAAAATGCGGCGCAGATCTTATAACCATTTCCTCTCACAAGATTGAGGGACCAAAGGGTGTGGGTGCGCTTGTTATCGACAGTGCGGTTATGAAGGCCCGTGGAATTGCGCCCATAATTCTCGGCGGTGGTCAGGAGGGTGGTCTGCGCTCAGGAACAGAGAACGTGCCCGGAATTGCGGCATTTGGCGAGGCAATTAAGATAGGATCGACTTCTCTGCGTCAGCGATATGCCCATATTTCTGCGCTTAAGAGCTATCTTATAGAAAAAATTGAGGCTGATGAGGCTCTGGGAGAGATTTCTATCACAAAGCCCAAGGCATCTGCGCCACATATACTTAACGTCACCCTGCCGAAGATAAAGAGCGAAACTATGCTACACTACCTTTCATCCCTTGGAATTTACGTATCCAGCGGATCTGCCTGCTCATCCAACGCAGCACATATATCCTCTGCCCTGACCGCATTTGGCAGAAGCGCTGGTGAGGCAGATACTTCAATACGCATAAGCCTTTCACACAGAAATACAAAAGAGGACATAGACGGACTTATCGAGGGATTAAAAAGCGGTCTCGCAAGACTGTCGAGAATGAGATAATGGCAAATATAACGCTAATAAGTGTCGGCACGCTTAAGGAGGGATACCTCAAGGAGGCGGTTGCCGAGTATAAAAAAAGACTCTCGCAGTATGCAAGAGTTGATGAGATTAATATTAAAGAGGAGCGCATAGCCAACGAGGACGATGCGTCAGAGGTGCGCAGAGCGCTGGATGCCGAGGGGGAGAGAATAATTGCATCTATCCCCAAGGGATCGGGCAAGATCGCCCTTTGTGTTGAGGGAAAGCAGTATGACTCCCCTGCCCTAGCAGGACTGATCGGCAGAATGGCCGACGAAAGCGGCAAGATTACCCTTATAATCGGCTCCTCCCACGGTCTTGCGGACAAGGTTAAGCGTGAGTGCGACGTGCGTCTATCGGTTTCGGCGCTGACCTTCCCCCATCAGCTGATGAGGGTGGTGCTGTTTGAGGCGCTGTACCGCTCGTTTACCATTCTGGCGGGTAAAAAATATCATAAGTAATAGCAAATGCGGCTCGGTGAGCCGCATTTTTCCATAGTGATATAAAAAACAGACGCAACATAACTTCCTCGACCACACCGCCATAGGTAATGCTTGCTAAGACATAGCTGTGTAGATAAGAGACTTTGCTTCAAGGATGAACTCACGCCATAGACCGATCTTCTTCGAGATTGCCCTGCCAATAAGGCCAAGCGCAACCGCATAAAGAAGCGACTGGATAACGGTAATAAGTATAACAGCATCAAGACTGCCCACCTGAGCAACCGTCTGATCAAGGGCTGTTGGATCCATAATTTCAACAGAATAAAGTGCTGTGAAATAGCCGCCAACGAGGCCGAAAAAGGCTAAAAATAGAATGAATTTAAGATTGCTTTTGATCATTATTCTTCTTTACTTCCTTACTATGAACGGTATAGGCATAAATTGTAAGAATGGGCAGAGCAACGGCAAGAGTAACAAGCATAATTATCATAGCAATATTACCCGAGAAAATAATGCCACCAAGAGTAATAACGATACCGACAATTACCATAGCAATGCCGGCGAAGCGATTGCTCTTGCTCCAGGTAACGTCGTTGTATCTGGTCCAAGGAAGACGGAAGCCTACGTTACGGTTGTTCTTTGCCTTAGGCATAAAGTTACCAATCAAAACAAAGCTGACACCCATAACGATGGCAAGGATTTTAAGAATATCAACCTCCTTAACCGCCACACCGTCAAGCTGAGAGTATGAGGCATAAAGAGTTACGGTGTTAATTACGGCAAACATCAGCGAAGTAATAACAGATGTAACGTCCATTACCTTCATATTAGCCCTCGCCTCTGCAATCACCTTTTCATCGGTAGACGTGCCTAACTTCTTTTTGTAAAAGGCATCATTGCCGAACCAAAAGCCAAGCATAGCCAGCATAACACCGGGCATAATAAGCATCTCATACTTTGAGCCCCATCTATCAACTACACCGTGAATATCAAAGTGCACCGGAACCGTGTCAGGCATAGCCGAAAGCGTCGCCAGCGTAATAGCAAGCGAAGCTACAAAAATCAAAATATTAATTATCTTTATTTTCATCTTTTTTACCTCCAAACTGTGCTACCCACATAATAAGCTCCTCAAAGACAGAGGTGTTTATCTCATAGTAGACGAAATTCTTACTCTTGTACTCAATAACCAGGTCTGCGCCCTTAAGCAGTCTTAAATGATAAGACAGGGCGGCCGGTGTGACCGAAAGGTGCTCTGCTATCTCACCTGCGCTTAGTCTGCCGTCACGAAGCATAAGCAGTATTTCCCTGCGCTGGGCATCCGAGAGCACCTTGAAAATGTTAAATTCGCCCATTTTTCTTCTCCTATTTAAAATTTTCTTTAAATAGATTATACGCTAAAAATATAATTTTGTCAAGGAGTATTTAAAACTTTTTTTAAATAGTTGAAAAATCCATTTGTTTATGTTATTATATAAATGTATTTTTTAGCAAGTGAGGAGATTATTATGAAAAGAATACTGTGCTTACTTTTGATTATGTCGTTCTTGGTTTCACTTATAAGCTGTAACGCTCTCCTTTCCGGAGATAACACCATTAATGGCAAGGCACTTTCGGACTACTCTATAGTTTACTCTGACGAGGATCTTGACTACTCCAAGAGAGCGGCTGAGTACATACAGAGCCAAATTTTTGAGCGTACGAGAATCGATCTTGATCTGGTAGAGGACAGCGAAAAGCCTGTTACCGAGCTTGAGATCGTTGTAGGTAATACCGAAAGAGAGATTTCCAATCGACTTGATGCAGATACCAATGGACTACAGTTCGCAATCCTCTGCGAAGAGAAGCAGATCGCCCTTGAGGGAGATTACTTCATTATTGCAGCGGCAGCATACTTCTTTATTGATACATACGTACCTGCAGCTGACTATGCTGCAACTATACCTGAGGGTGTAAGCGTACACGACCCTATCGTAAAGGAAGCAAAGAACTTTATCATGCTTATCGGCGACGGTATGGGATTCAACCAGACCAAGATGTTTGAATATATGGAAAACAACGTTGACTTCAGCGACGGTGAAGATATGTTCTACGGCTATTACCTGCCCTATCAGGGTCAGTCCAGAACCAACTCTCTCTCCGGCGTAACCGACAGCGCAGCAGGCGGCACTGCCCTCTCCTGCGGAAAGAAGACCATCAACGGCTTTGTTGGACGTGACAAGGATAACAAGGATATCAAATCGCTTACCGAGCTTGCATCCGAAAAGGGCATGTCGGCAGGTGTAATGTCCACCGAGTCAAAGACCGGCGCAACACCCGCATCCTTCTCTGCCCACGCAGATAGCCGAAACAACAATGCCGGCATTATTTCCAGCCAGGCTGAAGCAAGAGATTACTACGGTACAATTATCGACTGCAGCTTTGATTACTACACTGCAAACTATATGCCGGTTATTGAAAAGCATATTACAGAGACCCTCGATACCCTTGATGATAACGAAAACGGCTTCTTCCTCATGTACGAGGAGGCGCATATCGACAAGCACTGTCACAACAACGATCTGAACAAGACATTCCAGGCGGTAGTTCGCTTTAACCAGGCGATCGGCAGATTTATGGAATACGCATTCTATAATCCCGACACATTTATTCTCATCACCGCAGACCACGAGACCGGTGACCTGTATGCTAACGCGCAGGGTGTGCTGGAATATCATTCTGATCAGCATACCGGCAAGAACGTGCCTATCTTCGCATACGGTGACGGCGCAGAGCTCTTTAATGATGTGAAGGTTGAGAATATCCAGATCGCACACACCTTCGCTCACTTCATGGGCGACGATAATTTCGGCGATCAGAGCAATTTCTCTTACCTTGGTAAGTAATAATATCTAAAGCAAAAAGCGGCAAAAATCGCCGCTTTTTCTTTTATAAAAAGATAGCCCCTCGGAAAAACCGAGGGGCTTGATTAATTATTCGATATTAATAAACGATATCAATACCGTAGAAGTAGTTGTTTCCGCTGTTAGGAGTAATGGTAACAGTTACGTCTGCAGCTGCTGTATAAACATGCTCGGTATGATCCGCAGAATCCTTGTTGATCACATATTCGCTAGTGCCGTCGCTAAGAGTGTAGTCGGTATAACCGTTGAAGCCCTTAATGGTAAGCTTTGCGCCTGCAAAAAGGGTAACGGTGATAGAGCCATTCTTAACCTGAGAGTTGCTACCGCCATTGTCGCCGATCTGCACACCGGAAAGGTCGATTGCACCGGAAGCATCGTGATAATTGCCCTCAGAGCCGAAGGTTACGCTTACGTTCTCCTTAGCTGCGGGATACTTAATGCTAAAGGAGTAGAAATAGTTGTTTCCTGTTGTATGAGAAATGGTGATTACACAATCAGCATATGCCTCATAAGTGAAGTATTCATCGGTAATGCTTTCATATACGATATCACCATCACCAAAATTATAGGATGTGTATCCGGAATAACCGTGAACGGTAACCTTAGCGCCCTTCTTAACCGCGAAGGAGAAGGAGCCGTTCTTAATCTGAGAGTTATTGCCGCCGTTGTCACCGATGGTGATGCCGGAGAAATCAATAACAGAATCCTTGTAGTTTCCTGCGGAGCCGAAGTTGATAGTTGTATCCGCCTCAATAAACTCGGGAATCTCTACCTGAATAGAGGTGATATAGGACTTGTTCCAAGCGGGTGCTTCCTCTGTACCAACGTTCTTTGCCTCAATAATTACTGTGCTGGCATACGAAAGAGTAAATACATACTGAGCCTTATCATTCATCTCAATGGGCACGTTGTCAACAAGAACGAGAAGCTGACCGTAGGAGGTGTCATAGCCCTGAACTGTAACTGTTGCAAGTGCGGGAGCAATGAAGATGATCTGGGAGTCAGCACCAAGCTGTGCGCCGCCGGAGTGAGTCTTACAGGTACCGGAAATGGACATACCGGGAATGGACTCAAGAATACCGGTTACATCGCCCTCTACGGAAGAGCCACCGAATACATACTTACCTTCTTCAAGAGGACACTCGATTATAATTTGAACAAGGTAGTTGTTATCAAGACCGGTGTAAACTACGGTGCAATCCTCGGAGAACATCATACTCATAGATACGTGGTAAACCTCAAGATTTTCCTCACCCTCATATCCAAGGGTATAAGAAGCATACTGTTCGCTTGCGTAAGGAATTACCGTTACAACCGTACCTGCCTTAACCTTAAAGGAAATAGTACCACTGATCTGGATCTCAGCGCCGTTGTGTCTTACAGATCCATCGATAGTAACCTTGGGATTATTCTGAACCGCTGCAAGGCCGTCGGGAGTGGAGAAATCAAGAACTGTGTCCTTGGTGATCTCGGGACCCGCATTGGGATCCTCGTAGGTAACGGTAACGATAGCAGTCTTTTCAGCGTAGGAAATAACAACCTCGTACTCGCCCTCAGCGGTGTTAACTACTGCGGAGGAGTCAACGGTGTAATCTGTTACGAAATGGATAGAGTTGTCGGAGTAGATAGCCTTAACTACAAGGCCCTCAAGGGATATCTCGTCGCCTACAACATAGTTGGTATTCATACCCGAAACCTTGATCTCGTTGAGAGTAGGAGCTGCGGGAGCATCACTGTTGGGATCAATAATGATGGAGTAGAGGTAAAGATCGCCGGTGGAAAGGAGAGTAACCTCTGTTTCCTCTGCGTAGTACTGAGAAAGCATATTTGCACTTGCTGTGCCTACGCCGTTAAGAGTGAAGTAATTGTAGTTGGGATAAGTTTCAACAATAACGGTGGTTCCTGCGGGAACGGTGAACTTAATGAAAGCACCAGCCTTCATATTGAGAGAATTTGCATTGGAGTTCCAAGCAACATTGCCGTTCTCTGCACTAATGAGAAGACCGTCCCACTCAAGGGTAGAACCTTTTGCAATAGTGGTAGTGGTATCAAAGGTGTGAGAGGAGCCGGTGGAGCTGGACGAACCGTTGAAATAGTAATAATCTCTATCGTCAACGATAATCTCGGTAGACTCGGGATTCCAGGGATCAAGGTAGGAAACCTTACCGTTGATAGTGCCGAAGATGGTCGCGAAGTCAGCGTAGAGAGCCGCTTCCTCTGCGGTGAGGAATCTCATGCCTGCAACAGCCTCGGTGATTGCACCTGCGCCGGTGTTGTTAAATTCAACGAACTGAACGGTAGAATCGGTGGGATGAATACCGTTCATAGAGATGTAACGGGTGTTCTTATTGTTGGAGGGATTGTAGCCAACGGTAGAAATGTGACCGCCAAGCTCGGAGTTGATAATTGCAACTGCCGCGTATGCGCCCCATGTACGGCCGATAGCGGTACAGCCGGGAGTAACACCCTCGTCAGCAGTGAACTTACAACCATCGAAGATCGCACCGTATACGATAGCATCGGCCGCGCCCTTGTTAGAGCCCTTGAAGGCTGTGATATAGCCTGCAGTTCCCTTATCGTCCTTCTCGGTATCGATAACGTGGATAGTACAGTTCTTGAAGTAGGTGGTGCTGTTGGTACCGAAGATAAAGTCGGTATAACCGGAGATAAATACGTTCTCAAAGTACTGACGACCTGTGAAGAGCTCAAGTGTATCCTGAATACCAAGAAGTCTGGAGTTCTTCATAACGAATCTATCAGCCTGAACAAGGAGTGCAAGACCTCTCTCAATCTCAAGACCTGCCTTGTCCATTCTTTCCTGGCTGTTCCAGTAGTTGGAAATAGTAACGTTCTCGATAGTTACGTTGGTTGCAGACTCTCTTACAGCAACGGTCTGGGTAGAATCGGTGGTATGAACGAATCCGCCTGCATCTGCAAGACCATAGAAAGAATCCCACTCGATAACTACCTGATCGGGAGTATCACCCAAACCGATAATGTGAAGGTTAGGAATGGTGATCTCAAGCTTTTCCTTATAGAGACCGGGAGCAATATAGATCTCCTTAACTGCGCTATTGCTAATGTGTTCAGCATAGTCAAGCGCGCCCTGGATGGTAGAGAATACGTGGTAGGGACCACTGAGAGCACCGGCGATGCCGAGATATTCGGGGTCAACGAGAAGCTGGTATACGCCCTTCTCGTTGGGTGTAGGCTCGGTGTCAACGATGTGAACTGTAATTTCTACGGAAAGACCGTATGCATTGATTGTAAGCTTGTTGAAATCAGCACTTGTGGAATCAAATCCTGTGATTTCATACTCATCAACTCTGAATTTAAGAGTCTTGTCACCGCAGGTTGCAACAACGATAACAGAAAGACCGTCGGTATCAAGCTCCTCGTTGATGAAGTATACTTCCTTCCAGCTGTGGTTGTAATAAACACCGTTGCCATAGGAGGTGTTCTTAGAAAGCTTTTCAATAGCATCAAAGCCAAGCTCGATTGAAGTAGGAGCATAGTAGCTTACGTAATAAGTAATGGGGGCATAATCCTTATAGGAAACGATAACGGGATATGTGCCGGAGGCAGCAGTATTAACTGCGGAATAATCAATAGAAGTGTTGTCTACGGAGAGGGGATCGGTCTTGCCGTTTGCAAAGGTGGAATTCAGTCTGAGGAGGCTGAAATCAAGCTTCTGGCCAACGATGTACTCAACCTTGCCCTCGGAAACAAGCTCAAAGCCGTTCTCAGCAGACTTCTCAACGATGCTGGTAAGATCAAGAGCGAAGACATCCTGAGTACCGCCGTTCTTACCACGGGAGATAACCCACGTACCGGGGGTAACGTCGATCTCGATCTTTACAACAGGGCTACCATCTGCAGAGCCTGCAAACTCAATATCCTGTGCCTTGCCGTTAGGCGCGGTAATAGTGATGAACTGAGTGGTGGCACCGCTGGAGCCGTTCTGAACAAGGAAGCTGAGCTTACCCGTGCCGGGAACGTCAATCTTGATCTTGGTAGCAGAATTACCGATCTTTACAGACTTGTTATATTCAACACCGTCAAAGGTCTTGGTTCTGTTTCTGATCTCAGACCCGGAAACGATAGTGAACTTGCCGTTGATAGAGTCAGCAGAAAGCACGCCGGTGTCAAGTGTGGATACGTTAAGAGAGTAGCTAACCTTCTCGTGAGTAGCGGGAATTACCTCTGCGCCACAAACGTCACAGCTGTAATCACCGTCAGCATCAACGCAATCGGATACAGGCTGACCGCAGATCAGACAGTCGTGAGAGCCCTCTGCAGCTGCGTGCTCGGAAAGAGGCTTGCCACAAATAGCACAGTCGTGAGAGCCTTCTGCTGCTGCACACTCGGAGAGAGGCTTGCCGCAGGTGGAGCAGTTGTGAGAGCCTTCTGCCGCCGCACACTCGGATACAGTATCGCCACAGGAATCACACTTGTGATCCTTGTTCTCGTCTGCGTGAGTGCACTCTACGGGCTTATTGTCGGGCTCGTTAGGAGTGTCAGGGGTGTCCTTTTTCTCGAGCTCTGCTTCACACTCGTCGCAGATGTAGTCGCCGTTAGCGTCTACGTGCTCAGTGCAGGGCTTGTTAATCAGATCGCCAATTCCGGGGATCTTGCCAATAAGATCACAGGAGGAAAGAACGAACATTGAAATAACAAGAACTACTGCTAAGAAAATTGCTGTTTTTTTCATGTTTTTTCTCCTTTTATATAAATTTGTTTACACACTAATTAATTGATGAGATTTATGCGCCCTGGGAGATGCCGGTGATCTCGAACTGAACGTCAGTAAATTCAACAACCGTACCACGGGTTGCAAACATACCGATATACATATAACCGTTATCCTTAGCAAGGAAGTCGAAGTCATAATAGGTTTCGGTGTAGGTATTGCCACCGTATGTAATGCTTACGGTAACAGACTGACCAATGCGCTCAATTGTAGCGGTGAAGGTATCGTCTATCGCATGAAGGGCGGTTGTAGCCTCGCTACCATTATTAAGAGCACCGTTCTCTCTGTAGAAGTTAGCGTTAAGACCGGTCTTGGTAGCAAGGAAGCCTGCGGTAACGTAATTGGAGGTAATGCTGGCATCAGTTGCGGTAAGATTGATATAAGCATCGTCACGGAGCATCAGACCGAAGCCCGCCTGATCCTTTCCACTTGCCATATCAATAATCTTGCCGCTTACGCTAAGAGTAAAGTTCTTATCAGCCTCAACCTGGCGGAACAGGAATGCAAAGCCGTCTGAACCGGAGGCAAACTTACCCTTGCTCTTAGAGGAGATGTTACCAACCTGGAACACACCATCCTCGGTTTCCTTAGCAACGTATCCGTTACCTGCAGATGCGGGGCTGCCGCCGGTGTCACCAAATGCGGTGCCGTACCAGCCGTCGGTAGTGGTTGCATAATGATCAGGAGCAGTATAGCCACCAAGATCGGGGGCGGTGTAGCTTGAATACTTGTAATCGGGATTTGCCACGAGATCTGCCTCGGTAGGAGCTGTGATGTCGGCGAGAACGTACTTGCCGATTTTCTCTATCTTCTTAAGCTCGGTAGCAAGGCTGTACGCTACGAACTTTGCACCGTAGATGTTAAGGTGGGTCTTGTCAACAGAGCTCCAATTGGGAATAATGGTTGTGCCGTCGCTATCAAGCATACCTGCGGTAACTGCATGATAGAGCTTTGCGCTCTCATATCCCTTAGCAGAATACTCCGCCTTAGTAATAGCAGTAAGATCAACAACGGGAACGTTAACTGCCGCGCCGAGATCACGGATAGCCTTAGCGTAGTCGCCTGTTGCGGTTACGTGACCCTCGCTGCCGGAGTAATCGTCATCGGTTGCCGCTCTTACGATAGGAGTACAAAGGATGGGAGTAGCGCCCGCATCAATAGCAAGCTGGATATAGTAATTGTAAAGATAATAGCCAAAGGAGCTTTCATCGGTATAGGGCTTAGATGCATCGGTGAATCTCGCCGCATCGTCGCTCTTCTCATCATTATGACCGAAGCCGATAATGAGATAATCGCCCACCTTAAGGCTGCTCTTAAGTGTTTCGTAATTTGCCTCTTCGATAAAGCTCTTGGAGCTTCTGCCGGAGAGAGCCAGGTTAACTACGGTAGCCGTAGGATCAAGATAATTAGCAAGCTGAGTACCATAGCCATAGCGAGGGTAATAATAACTGTCGCTGAAGGAGCAAACGGTAGAGTCGCCTACAAGATATATATTAGTAGCTTTAAGCACTTCGGGTTCCTCGGGTTTGGGTTTATAATTAGGATCGCTCTCGCCGCACTCACACTTGCCATCAGTAAAGCTGTGGGTGTGCTCAGGCTCATCAGGAGTCTCGGGCTCATTGGGAGTCTCGGGCTCATTAGGAGTCTCGGGCTCATTGGGAGTCTCGGGCTCGCTTGGAGTATCTGGGGTTTCGGGAGTATCGGTTGTCTGGCCATCGCCCTGCCCCTCGCCTGTGCCAGTCTGATCACCGCCAAGACCGGGGATCTTGGCAATAAGATCACATGCCGAGAGGGTGAGCATTGAGATCACGAGCATAAGCGCAATAAGTGCAAATCTCTTTTTCATAGATGTTCTCCTTTGGTAAATTTTTAATTTCGTTACAATTATATCATAATTCACAAAAGATTTCAATATATTTATTTATTTTTGTAAGATATGTACAAATCAAATAAATATATTAATTCATTTTACACAAAGGTAAAAAGAGAGATCGGACTATCTATATCAAAAAAATGATAAAAGAGAAAAAAACGGTCAAAAAAACGATAAAAAAAGGCCGATGCAGATCCTGAGATAATACCCAAGACCGCATCGGTCATCATATGCTTTAGGTTAAATATTAGCCGGCAAATGCAAGCGCCATTACAACCTGGAATACAACATAGCTAACGTAAATAGCAAGAAGGCTGATTCCCTGCCATCTCTGAAGCTTACCCTTAAGAATAGTGGGAATTGTCATAATACCCATTACAAGGAACACAAGGGGAACGTCTATCAGAAGGGATGCAGACTGTCCAAGAAGCTGTGTGCCCGAGGGAATATCGAAGGGTGCAATAGTAATTGCAGCGCCCGAAACGAGAACAAGGTTGAAAATATTAGCGCCTATAATGTTACCGAGAGAAAGCGCACCGTGACCCTTAGCAAGGGCAGTGATCGCGGTTACAAGCTCGGGAAGAGAGGTTGCAAGAGCAACGATAGTAAGGCTAACGATCTCACCGGGAATACCAAGCTGTACCTCAGCAAGCCACTGTGCATTGTCACCGAGAAGATGTGCACCTACTGCAATAATAGCTGCGGAAACAACGAGCATACCGATATCCTTTATGAAACCAAGAGAGCTGGACTTCTCCTCAGACTCCTCACCCTGCTCCTCAATCTCGGGAAGCTCCTGCTCGACGGGGTTCTTCTTCATATTAACAACGTTGATAATCATATATGCAACGAAGCCAACCAGGAGAACTATACCTGTCCAACGAGGGAAGGAATTGAAGTAGTATGCGCAGAAAGAATAAAACGCAGCTGCGCCAAAGAAGAAGCAAACGGGGAAAATAAGTGTCTTCTTATCAGCTTTAGCAGGCTTGATAGCAATCGTAATAGCAGCAATAAGAGAAGTGTTACAGATAATAGATCCGATTGCATTTCCGTATGCGGTAGCCGCATTATTGCTTGCAGCGGCCATAGCAGAGGTAAGAACCTCAGGCAGAGTTGTACCGATAGAAACTACGGTAGCACCGATAAGAAGCTCTGGAAGCTTGAATCTTCTTGCAATACCGGTTGCCGCATCAACAAACCAGTCGCCGCCCTTAATGAGAAGGATAACGCCGAATGCCAGAAGATAATACTGGTAGGGGATGTTTTCTAAAAACATTGTTTTTTCTCCTTTTATATCAATTATTTAAAAAACGAAGTAATGAAAATCTCAAGACCGATGAAGATCAGAATTGAGCCGCCGAAGATAGCCGACTTACCGGCCAGGGCTGTGCCGAACTTTTTACCGAGATATATACCCGCAAAGCAAATGCCGAATGTAATTAAAGCAATAAGCAATGCGCACACAACCGCCTGAATAGCATTATATTCGGAAATTGTAAATCCAACAGAAAGTGCATCAATAGAGGTTGCAATCCCCTGCACCAGAAGCGCCGAGAGACCGAGCTTCTTGGGAAATGTGCATTCCTCATCACTACCGCCTTCAGCCCTGCACTTATACTCCTTAATACCCTCAAAAAGCATTTTTCCACCGATATAACCGAGCAGACCGAGTGCTATCCAAGGAATAAAGGGCTTGAAGCCCTCGAAAATGGTAGCAAGATTATGTACTAAAAACCAACCGATAAGAGGCATAGCACCCTGGAATCCACCGAAGATGGCCGATGCACCAAGTGCCTTGCGCCTTGACATATCAGGCTCGTTAAGACCGTTTGCCAGCGAAACCGAAAAGGCGTCCATGGCAAGACCGATGCCTATTAAAATACTATTGAAGAAAAAAGTAAAATCAAACATATTTTCTCCTTAAAAACAAAAAAGTATGACCGCGCGCAGCCATACCCAAAGACAAAACAAGAGAGTCCATGTAAGCTCGCGCAATACATGAGTCTCGCAATTTAATTCAAGCCAGGCTTATGCCAGGATGTTGACTTGACACGCAGATGCGCTTGCTACTCCCTCACACGGCTGATAGTATATCATAAATATGAAGCTTTGTCAATACCTTCTTTACCGAAACTTTACTAAAAAAGGGCAGATCACTCTGCCCTTTGAATTATTTGATAAACATAGCGTCACCGAAGGAGAAGAAGCGATATCTCTCCTGAACGGCAGTTTCGTATGCATTCATAACTTTTTCCTGACCGGCAAGGGCGCTGATAAGCATAATAAGCGTACTCTCGGGCAGGTGGAAGTTTGTTATAAGGGCATCAACAGCCTTAAAGGTATAACCGGGATAGATGAAAATCGCTGTTTCTGCGTTCATCGGGTGTACTATGCCGTCCGAAGTAGATGCGCTCTCAAGCACACGGCAGGAGGTGGTTCCAACCGCAATAATGCGTCCGCCCTTCTGTCTGCGGCGGTTGATCTCATCGGCAACCTCTGCCGAGATATGGAAATACTCGCCATGCATCTCATGGTCGGCAATTTTATCGGCCTTTACCGGTCTGAACGTGCCGAGACCGACGTGGAGAGTTACCTCGCCGTAGCCAACGCCCTTTGCCTTGATTTTATCAAGAAGCTCGTCGGTGAAATGCAGACCTGCTGTGGGTGCAGCGGCAGAGCCCTCCTCCTTGGCATATACGGTCTGGTAATCGTCCTTGTTTTCAAGCTTTTTGGTGATATAAGGAGGCAGAGGCATATTGCCGATAACGTCAAGCACCTCGTAAATATTCTTATACTTCTCGGTATCGTACTCAAATTTTACGGTACGGTTGCCGCCCTCAACAATAGAGGTTACGGTGGCACGGAGAATGCCGGCAAAATCAAAGGATGCGCCTACCTTTGCCCTCTTACCAGGACGGACAAGGGTTTCCCACTCGCCATTCTCCAGCATACGAAGAAGCAAAAGCTCCATATCACCTCCGGTCTTTTCGGTCTTGCCAAGCAGGCGGGCCGGAATAACCTTGGAGGAATTTACTACCAGCATATCCTCGGGATTAAGGTAATCTATAATATCTCTGAAGATCTTATGCTCTACCCTACCGTCGGCACGGTCAAGCACCATTAAGCGGCATCCGTCACGCTCGTCGCTGGGCGACTGGGCAATAAGCTCCTCAGGCAGATTGTAATAAAAATCGCTTGTAGCCAGATCGGTGGCAACACGCTCGTTAATAATCTTGTTGTTTTCCATTTTGTCCTTTCAAGTCTTTTCGTCATATATTAATAGCAGGACTATTATACACGAAAATGCAACACAAATCAAGGGCATTTTCCAAGAAAGAGTGACTTATGAGAAAAAAAGAAGTATTTACAGGCGTAGCGACCGCCCTAATAACCCCGTTTTTAAACGGCGAAATAGATTATCCAAGCCTTGCTATGCTGATAGACAGGCAGATCGATGCCGGAGTCGGCACGCTAGTCATCGGTGGAACAACGGCAGAGGCAGCAGTGCTGTCGGATGATGAAAGATACGCACTGTACAGCTTTACAAGGGGATATATCGGAGGTCGGGCAAAAATAATCTTCGGCACAGGTACCAACGATACAAGAGTAGCGATAGCGCATACCAAATTTGCCCAAGAGCTCGGGTGCGACGGTGTGCTCTTAGTTACACCGTATTACAACAAGGGAACCGAGCTTGGCATTGAAAAGCACTACTTAAATATAGCAGAATGCACGGATTTGCCAATAATACTTTACAATGTGCCGTCAAGAACGGGTGTAAACATGGGAATCAACCTATTGGAACGGCTGGCAGATCATCCAAATATTGTAGGAATTAAAGAAGCCTCCGACTCGATTGATCGACTGGTTTTGCTTGCGGCATTTGGTGACAATCTGCACCTATACTCAGGCAACGACAGTCAGATCTACCCTACCCTTGCCCTGGGCGGACGAGGTGTAATCTCGGTGATGTCAAATATTATTCCAAAAACAGCAGATCAACTTTGCAAAGACTATTTTGACGGTAAGCACAAGGAAGCGCTTGACCTGCAAATCAAGCTGTTGCCGTTTATACGCACGCTATTTCTCGAAACCAATCCCTCTCCAATTAAATACGCAATGTCCACCCTCGGTCTTTGCTCCCCCGAGGTGCGTCTCCCCCTTGCAGAACCGAGAGAGAGTACAAAAGAGGCGATTTTACACTCGCTCAACCTTTTAGCTGACCTTCGACAATAAAAAAATCCCCGAAAATCGGGGATTTTAAGCTGTTTGATCAATAATTATACTGCTTTTGCTTAGCAATGAGGAAGATTGTTGTGACAATTGCGGCAAGGCCCTCGGCAACGATAATCGACAGCCAGACTCCGTCGAGCTGTAAAAGCTCGGGCAGGAGCAAAATTGCGGCGATCTGGAATACCAGAGTACGCATAAATGATATTACCGCCGAAACCGCACCGTTATTAAGGGCGGTAAAGAAGGACGAGCCAAAGATGTTGTATCCCGATATAAGATAAGAAAAGGCATAAATTATAAATCCACGCAGAGTTATATCACGAAGAACCGAATCGTAACCCACGAAAAGCTGACACAGCGGCCATGCAAGGAGAAGCGCAATAAGAAGCATAGCGCCGCCGATGATTAGCACCATATTTATGCTCTTTTTACGCAGACTCTTAAGCTCGTCGGTGTTCCCTGCCCCGTAATGGAAGCTGACAATAGGCGATGCACCGATAACGAAGCCGATGAAGATCGCTATAAAAATAAAGGCAACATACATAACTGCACCGTATGCGGCAACACCGTTCTCACCTGCAAAGCGAAGGAGCTGATAGTTGTAAAGTATAGTCACCACCGACGAAGATATGTTGCTGAGCAGCTCGGAGGAGCCGTTCAGACATGCCTGAAGCAATACACGCCAATATCCATGGGTTTTACAGAAGCGGATTGCCGAGTTTTTTGCAATAGCAAAGTAAATAATCGGCACAGTTCCGCCCACCATCTGGCTGAATGCGGTGGCTATGGCCGCACCCTCAATATCCATTTTAATGATGCCGATAAGCAGAGCATCGAGCACAATATTGGTAACTCCCGCCGCAACAGTAACGGCAAGGCCGAGCTTTGGCTTCTCTGCCGTAATAAAGAAGTTCTGGAAGGAATTCTGCAGCATAAAGAACGGCATACCAAGCAGAACTATACGCACGTATCTGACCGCATAATCAAGCATCTCACCCTCTGCGCCCAGAAGCTGTGCAACAGGCTCGGCAAACATAATACCGAGGGCGGCAAGTATGGAGCCCATTACTGCAGTGGAGATAATAATAAAGGTAAAATATTCGTTCGCCTTATCCTTTTCGCCAAGTCCGAGGGTTTTGGCAACTATAGCCGTACCGCCCGTGCCAAGCATAAATCCGAAGCCGCCCAGCACCATAACTAAGGGGAAAATAATATTAACGGCGGCAAAGGGAGTCTTGCCGAGAAAGTTGGATACGAAAAGCCCGTCTACAACACCGTAAATTGAGGTGAATATCATCATCGTAACCGATGGGATCACAAATTTTATTAATCTGCCGTAGCTGAAATGATCCGAAAGCTGTATCTGATCCTTCATAATATCCTCCTTTTAAATCAATAAAAATATTTTAACATAATATTTATCACTTGTCAATTAAAATAAGTTAAAACTTGAACAAAAGAGGGCGTTAAAATAATTATTTTTTGTTTATTTTAATCATTGACATTTTTATTAATTAGGAGTAAAATATCTAACTGTTGAAATTAACTAATAAAGGAAGACTGCAGAATGGAAACGTTATTATCACTTTCTATCGCACTTATCGGAGGCCTGTTGCTCTCCAGAGTAACCAAAAAGCTTGATCTGCCCGCAGTAACCGCATATCTGGTTGCCGGAATTCTGGTCGGCCCCTACTGTCTTGGCAGACTTGGAATAAGCGGCATCGGCTTTATAAGCATGGAGACTGTTCACTCCTTATCCATCATTTGTGACGTGGCGCTGGGCTTCATCGCCTTCTCTATCGGAAACGAATTCAGAATCCCCCACCTGCGCAAAATAGGACGTCAGGCTACAATTGTTGGTATTTTTCAGGCCGTTGTGACAACTTTAGTTGTCGATATAGCACTTATTGCCCTACATTTTGCCATTCCCCACGTACTCTCGATTGAGGGGGCAATTATTCTCGGCGCCATTGCATCGGCCACCGCACCTGCGGCGACACTGATGGTAGTTAAGCAGTATAAGGCAATGGGTCCTGTTACCGAGATGCTCCTCCCTGTAGTTGCTCTTGACGATGCGGTTGGTCTTGTGATCTTCGCAATCTCCTTTGGCATTGCACGTGCAATGGGCAATGGCGTGGATATTATCTCGGTTATCGTCGAGCCCTTGGCAGAGGTGGCTGCATCCCTGATTCTCGGCGCGGTGATGGGCGTTGCCTTCCATATCTGCGAGAGATTCTTCCACTCTAATTCCAAACGTATCTCGGTTTCTATCGGATTTGTTCTTCTTACTATTGCCCTTTCGCAGATGACCTTTGACGTAAAGGGTGTACATATAGGCTACTCTTCATTGCTCACCTGCATGATGCTGGGAACTATATTCTGCAACATCTGTGACTTCTCCGAGGAGCTCATGGAGAGGGTTGACAAATGGACTGCACCTCTGTTCGTGCTCTTCTTCGTTATCTCGGGTGCAGAGCTTGAGCTTGGCGTATTCACCAACCTGCTTATGGTTCTGGTCGGTGTAGTATATATCATTTCCCGATGCGCAGGTAAATACATCGGTACATTCACCAGCGCTATTGTTTCAAAATGCGATCCCAAAATCGTAAAATATCTTGGTATTACCCTCTTCCCCCAGGCGGGTGTTGCCCTCGGCATGGCAATGAAGGCAAAAGTCTTCGGCGAGGTTGGCGAAATGGTTTCAACCATAACCCTCTTTGCAGTTCTCATTTATGAGCTGGTAGGCCCTGCACTTACCAAGACCGCACTTCTTCATGCGGGTGATATTAATCCCGAGCAACGCAGAAGCGCACGTCACGCTCACGTTGAAAACATGCCTGAGCATAAGAAGACAAGACACCTCCACCGTGAGGCAATCAAGGCGGAGATCAGAAAGCTTATCCAAGCAACTAAATTTCACCACAAGGACAACTAAAAAAACGCCCAAGCGAGCCAAAAAGGAGCGCTTGGGCATTCTTTATAAAATTTAGCTAAAACTATTTCCCGTTATTTCCCGACAGCTTGGCCGCCGCCTCTGCCCTCTCGGCGCAGATCTTCTTCCAGGACGGAATGGTGGCGAGGAGCTTGTCAAAATCAGAAAGAACGGTGGGAATATCTATATTCTGAGGACATGCATGAACACAAGCGCCGCAGCCGATGCAGGCAGAGGGACGCTTATCCTCGGGCATGAACTCAATCTTGGATGCGCTGTTTACCCCGGGAGCATAGCGCAGATCGTTGTATACCTCGATGAGCATGGGAATATTAAGTCCCATGGGACAGCCCTCGGTACAATAACGGCAGGCTGTGCAAGGGATATTGTTCTTAAGGCTCTCGGCAATAGAATAAAGCACGTCGATCTCGCTATCCGAAAGCGGCTTATCCTCCGAGAAGGTCTTGATGTTATCCTCAAGCTGATCCATCGTGGACATACCGCTGAGAATTACACCCATATTGGGCAGGGTCATGAGCCAACGGAAGCACCATGATGCAACGCTCTCGTCGGAACGAAGGGACTTAAGGTGCTCCTTTGCCGACTCAGGCAGCTTGTCAACCAGCTTGCCGCCTCTTACAGGCTCCATTACCCAGACGGGAATGTTCCATTTTGCGAGAATATCGCACTTTTCCTTCGCACGCTGGAGAGTCCAGTCGAGATAGTTAAGCTGTATCTGGCAGAACTCCATATGCTCACCTGCCGCATCAAGGAACTCAGTAAGGTTCTCGGGCAGGCCATGGGTGGAAAAGCCAAGATGCTTTATTCTGCCCAGCCTCTTCTGCTCTACGAAGTAATCAATAATTCCCCATCTTTCATCAAGATACACCGAGATAGAGCTCTCGCTGATGTTATGAAGAAGATAAAAATCAAAGTAATCAACACCGCATTTTTCAAGCTGCTGCTCAAAAATCTCGGCAGGATTATAGCTGTCGAGCACCTGGTGGCCGGGATATTTGGTTGCAATGTAATAGCTGTCACGAGGATACTTAGACAGGACCTTACCGGTAACGATCTCGCTGTTGCCACCGTGGTAGGGGAAGGCGGTGTCATAGTAGTTAATTCCTGCCTCCATGGCACGGTCGATCATTCGCTCTGCCTCTGCATAGTCGATGGCATCATCCTTACCGAGGGTGGGAAGTCGCATCGCACCAAAACCAAGAAGAGAAAGCTGCTTACCCTGAAAATCTATGTATTTCATTTTTAATTCTCCTAACCTTTTGATTATATGGTTATTATATAACAAAATCAATAAAATGTCAAGAAAAAGCGGCCTTTATAAAAAGACCGCTTATTTTTTTAGATATTAATACATTCCGCCCATATCGGGATTCATAGGTGCTGCGGGTGCGGGCTCCTTTTTATCCGAAACAACCGCCTCGGTGGTGAGGACGGTGGATGCGATAGATGCCGCATTCTGAAGCGCGCTACGGGTAACCTTGGCAGGGTCAACGATACCGCACTCAAGCATATCGCAATATTTCTCTGCGTATGCATCAAAGCCGTAGCCACTCTTGCCGCTCTCACGAACCTTGGCAACAACAACAGAGCCGTCAATGCCGGCATTGTCAGCAATTTGCTTCATAGGATAGGTGAGCGCCTTTGCAACCATCTGTGCGCCGGTCTTCTCATCACCCTCAAGGCTATCGATAACCTTCTCAACAGCGCCGATAACGTTTACAAGAGCTGCGCCGCCGCCTGCAACGATACCCTCCTCAACAGCCGCCTTAGTAGCGTTGAGAGCATCCTCGATGCGGAGCTTCTTTTCCTTCATCTCAACCTCGGTAGCCGCGCCAACCTTAATAACGGCAACACCGCCTGCAAGCTTAGCAAGGCGCTCGGTAAGCTTTTCCTTATCAAACTCGGAGGTTGTATTTTCAAGAGCAATCTTGATCTGGCTTACTCTGTCGGTAATAGCAAGCTTGTCGCCGTAGCCGCCAACGATAATGGTATTTTCCTTAGTAACCTTAACCTGTCTTGCTCTACCAAGCTGACCGAGGCTGGTATCCTTAAGATCAAGGCCGAGATCGGAGGTAATAACCTCGCCACCGGTAAGGGTTGCGATATCTACAAGCATCTCCTTACGTCTGTCGCCAAAGCCGGGAGCCTTAACTGCAACAACGGTAAATGTACCACGAAGCTTGTTAAGCACGAGAGTGGTAAGAGCCTCGCCCTCCACGTCCTCGGCAACGATAAGCAGCTTCTTGCCCGACTGAACGATCTGCTCAAGAAGGGGGAGAAGATCCTGAATATTAGAGATCTTCTTATCTGTAACAAGGATAAGGCAGTCGTCAAGAGTTGCCTCCATCTTATCTGTATCGGTTGCGAAATAGGGAGAGAGATAGCCGCGATCGAACTGCATGCCCTCTACAACCTCGCTGTATGTTTCAGCGCTTCTGGACTCCTCAACAGTGATAACACCGTCGGAAGAAACCTTCTCCATCGCATCAGCAATAAGCTGACCGATCGCATCGTCGGATGCAGAGATGGCGCCTACTCTGGCAATATCTGCAGAGCCGGAAACGGTCTTAGCCTGATTCTTAAGCTCGCAAACGGCTGCATCAACAGCCTTGAAAATACCCTTACGAAGGATCATGGGATTTGCGCCTGCGGTAACGTTCTTCATACCCTCGTGGATAAGAGCCTGCGCAAGAAGGGTTGCGGTGGTTGTACCGTCGCCGGCAGCATCGTTGGTCTTGGTTGCTACCTCACGAACAAGGCTGGCGCCCATATTCTCGGCCGCATTCTCAAGCTCGATCTCCTTAGCAATGGTAACACCGTCGTTTGTGATAAGAGGTGCGCCGAACTTCTTCTCGAGCACCACGTTTCTGCCCTTAGGGCCAAGTGTAATTTTAACGGTGTCGGCAAGCTTATCTACACCTCTGAGAAGTGCAGAGCGAGCCTCCATACCGTAAAGAATTTCTTTAGACATAATTATTTTCCTTTCTAACTTACTCTACAACGGCTAAGATTTCAGACTGAGATACAATCATATACTCATTTCCGTCAATCTTAACCTCGGTACCGCTGTACTTGCCAACGATAACCTTGTCGCCAACCTTAACGGTCATCTTGATCTCCTTGCCGTCAACCAGGCCACCGGGACCTACTGCAACAACCTCGGACATCTGGGGCTTTTCCTTTGCGCTGCCTGCAAGTAGGATTCCGCTCTTGGTAGTTTCCTCGGCTACGGCAGCCTTTAATACAACCTTATCAAATAAAGGCTTAATAGTCATTTTAATTTCTCCTTTTAGTGTTTTTAGCACTCGAAGTCATGGAGTGCTAACGCTTACAGCATATATTTTATACTATAAGATATAAAAAGTCAATAGTTTTCCTTTTTTTTCATAAATTATTAAAAATTCCCTTTAGCTTAGCTCTTTTCTTAGAATCTCCATTATCTTTTTTTCCTCTCTGGATACCTTTACCTGGGTGAGGCCGAGGAGCTTTGCCGTTTCGGTCTGTGACATATCACGAAAATACCGCAGGATAACAAGTCGGCGGTGGGCCTCAGAAAGCTTTTCGATTGCCATACGAAGGGCAAAGCGGTCAAACTGTCGCATCTCTGCATCCTCGTCGCAGATTATACTGCCGAGAGTAGTGCTGTCATCGTCATCATAGGCCGCCTCGTCAAGCGAGCGCACGGGTGATGAAGCAAAAAGGGCCGACGAAGCATCCTGTGGTGAGATTCCCACTGCCCTGGCAACCGAGGCAATGTCTGCGTCCTCACCGGCCGAAAGCCTGCGCTCACGCTCAGCGCATAGCAGGGCGGAAAGCCGCTTTTCCTCTCTGGATACCTTAATGATTCCGTCATCACGGAGAAAACGGCGGATCTCACCAAAGATCAGCGGAACTGCGTAGGTGGAAAATACACAGCCGTGAGAGAAGTCAAAGGTTTTCATGGCCTTAACAAGTCCGATGTTGCCGGTTTCAATAAGATCGCTCATATCGGCGCCTCGCCCTGAGAAGCGCCCTGCAATGCTGTAAACAAGGGGGGCGTTCAGCTCGGCCAGCCTCTCACCGGCCTCCTCATCTCCCGCCCTATATGCACGAAGAAGATCAAGATTCTGGTCATAGGGGTTCTTTTTTTCTTCTTTAATTTTCATTTTGGTCCTTCGGTCAGGGCTTTAGTTTTTTCCTCATCATTACGCTTGTGCCCTTCCCCATCTCGGACGAAACGCCAAGATAGTCGGTAAAGCTCTCCATAACGAGAAATCCCATGCCGCATCTCTCGCCAAACTCGCCGGTGGTAAAGCTGGGTCTGCGTGCCTGCTCGGTATCCTCGATGCCACAGCCCTCATCGGTGAT